>DAISKX010000629.1:0-2610 GCA_036820725.1 Nitrospiraceae bacterium | reverse complement strand
GGCCTCGCCGTCGGGATGCAGGCGACCGCTTGGCCGGTCGTCGTTATCGGTGCGGCGATTCTAGGTAGCTACTGGATTTGCGGTGGCGAGGCATCAGGTGGATTGTATGGTGTCGCGGTTGCGGCCGTGTCGATGCTGTCGATGGCGGGAATTGTCGTGGCCATCGATGCGTTCGGCCCGATTACAGACAATGCCGGTGGAATCGCCGAGATGGCGCATCTCGGGGCTGAAGTACGCAACATCACGGACCCGCTCGATGCAGTGGGCAACACCACGAAAGCGGTGACGAAGGGCTATGCGATCGGGTCGGCGGGTCTCGCGGCGGTCGTGTTATTCGCCGAATTTGCTCGTGAGGTCGCGAAAGGCAGTACGGCGAGCACCGCGAGTACCTTTGATCTCTCCAATCCATCAGTCCTGGTGGGGCTGTTCCTCGGCGGGATGTTGCCGTTTATCTTCGGCGCCCTATGCATGAAGGCTGTGGGACAGGCGGCCGGTCTTGTGGTGGAAGAGGTGCGTCGCCAGTTCCGGACAATCAAAGGTATCATGGAAGGAACAGGCAAACCGGAGTATGGCACCTGCGTCGATATCGTCACGCAAGCGGCGATTCAAAAGATGATGGTCCCCGGATTGATTCCCGTTGTGTCGCCGATTCTTGTGGGGGTCATTCTCGGACCACAGGCTTTGGGTGGTGTGCTCGTCGGCAGCATCGTGACGGGCTTGTTCGTCGCGATTTCTATGACCAGCGGCGGTGGCGCGTGGGACAATGCGAAGAAATTCATTGAAGAACAGGGGAAGAAGGGGACGGAGACGCATAAGGCGGCCGTGACAGGCGATACGGTCGGCGATCCGTACAAGGACACGGCGGGCCCAGCCATCAATCCTATGATCAAGGTCATCAACATTGTTGCGCTCTTGATCGTGTCGTTTATCGTGCGATAGGAAGTGGCGGATGCCGTCCTCGAAAGCCTGCGCGGCTTGACGGAAGGAATATCTCCGGAGTAACCTGAATTCAGGTGCTCCGGGGAATCGAACATCTCGATTTCCATCGTCATTGGGAGGGACTCACATGGAGAAACAAGAAAGAAAACAGGAGTCCAAAAAGGAATCGCACGGCAAAGAGGATGTCAAGCCGAATCCCAAGGTTGTCGAGAGCGGGAAAAAGCTGAAAGAGGATATCGACAAACTCGTGGATGAAATCGATGATGTACTCGAAAAAAATGCGGAGGAGTTTGTGAAAAACTACGTGCAGAAAGGAGGAGAATAGCCGTAATCAGTCATTGATCCGTATCCAAATCCCGTCCATTCTTCGTTATCTCCGGTTGTTTGTTTTCTCATCGAGTTGCCGACGATCAGGCCCTCAACTCGTATCTCCCCGCTCAGACGTTCTCAACTGAGCCAGGCCCAGTTTGACAAAGGGTAGGGGAGCCTATACCATCCCCTTACTTCTCAGCAAGTTAGAACCATCCGAGTTCCGGAAAGGCAAGCATGCGCAACAAGCAGTGGGTCTTTCGGGAGACCGATGCCGAACTGCAGATGTCCTTGGCTCGCGCCTTGTCCATCTCACCGGTGACTGCATCGATTCTCATGGCCAGGGGCGTGACAGATGTGGTGGTGGCACAGCGTTGGTTGTCGTCCGAAAATGCGATTCACGATCCGTTTCTATTGCCCGATATGGAGCGGGCCATCGATCGGCTGAATCAGGCCATTCTGAGTCGAGAACGAGTCTGCTTTTATGGAGACTATGACGTCGATGGTGTTTCCGCGACGAGCCTTTATGTGTCCTTTTTTCATGCTCTGGGGGGGAACGGTCGCGCGTATATTCCGCATCGACTCCGCGAAGGATACGGGTTGAATGAGGGCGCCATACGTCACCTGCATGGCGAAGGGGTGTCTTTAATCGTGACATCCGATTGCGGCACGACTTCCCATCATGAAATTGCCGTTGCACGTCAACTGGGGATCGATGTCGTTGTCACCGATCATCATCAAACGGACGACTCGATGCCGGATGCACTCGCTGTGCTCAATCCCCATCGGCGTGATGCTGTGTATCCCTTCAAAGGGCTGTGTTCGGGTGGTTTAGCCTATAAGGTTGTGCAGGCGTATCACATGAAATTCGCCGGCGATTTCGTGCCTGAGAGCCAGTTGGACTTGGTTGCCCTGGCGACAGTGGCCGATATCGTGCCATTGCACGATGAGAATCGTCTGTTTGTTCGTGAAGGGTTGGCGCAAATCTCCCGGGGTGCCAGATGTGGCATCCGTGCCTTGAAGCAGGTGGCGGGTATCACGCGCGCATGTTTGAGCGACACCATTGCGTTCCGTTTGGCTCCACGGTTGAATGCCGCCGGGCGATTGGATCATGCGTTAGCAGGCGTTCAATTGCTCACCACTGAATCGGATTCTGAAGCGCGTCGGCTTGCCGAACATTTGGAGACGCTCAATCGGACACGCCAACGCATTGAGGAGGACATTGCCGGGCAGGCACTCGGGTGTGTGGAAGAGTCCAAGGGTGGTGCGGGCATCGTCGTAGCCTCACGACAATGGCACCTGGGCGTCGTGGGAATTGTCGCGGCAAGATTGGTTGAACGATATCACCGTCCGGCCGTCGTG
>DAISKX010000628.1:0-2642 GCA_036820725.1 Nitrospiraceae bacterium | reverse complement strand
ACTAATAGGTAGAATCCAGTTTCGGGCGGTCAGTGAGTCGGTGATTGTTGATTGAAAGACATCTGGAGGAAACAGTCATGCAAACCGATACTCAGACTCATGTCTCAAAAACAATGCTCTGGACCGGGTATGTCCTCAGCGCGCTTCCCGTCCTGATGCTGCTCTTTAGCGGAGCCATGAAGGTGGTGAACGTCGCTTCGGTTGTGGAGGGATTCGCCCATTTCGGATACCCCGACAATGTGGCCTTCGGGATCGGAGTCGTCGAACTTATCAGTACCGTCCTGTATGTGATTCCTCAAACGTCCGTTCTCGGAGCGATCCTGTTGACCGGCTACCTCGGCGGTGCCACTGCTACGCACTTGCGAGTCGGTGAACCGTTCATTTTTCCGATTCTACTCGGTATGCTGGTCTGGGGAGGGCTGTTCTTGCGCGATACCCGGCTGCGCGCACTGCTTCCTCTGCGAAGTTAGCCTGTACGAGGCCAAGGCCATCAAGTCATGAGACAGGACGGAGGAAGCCTGCCTGGCCCTGTTGATCGCGCGCCCACGAGGGCGTAACGAGACGGGGGTCTGGTTCCCGCCGCCACGACGAGTACGACAAGCGCTGATCGTGGCCCCGCCTCGTGCAACGAGACATTTTGGGAAATCCACTTTGCTATGGGAGGGTTTCTATGAACCAGACGGAGAAAAAATCGGCGGCAAAGGCTCATGGAACTCGTTCGTCCGGAAGCGGCCGGCAAGGTTTCATATTGGATCTTTGGGGTGTTCGGTATCAGGTGGAGGACGTGAGCCGCTCCGTCGCCTTCTATACGGAACAACTCGGCTTCAAGCTCGATCATCAGAAGTTGCCGGCATTCGCTCAGGTCTCAATCGGCAACCTTAAACTGATTCTGAGTGGACCTGGAGCTTCTGGATCTCGTCCTATGCCCGATGGCTGCCGCCAGGAACCGGGTGGGTGGAACCGTGTGGTTCTTCAGGTGGATGACCTCCCAGCGCGAATCGAGGCGCTCAAGAAGACAGGGCTTCGTTTTCGAAATGAGATGGAGGTAGGTCCCGGAGGGCGACAAGTCCAGATCGAAGACCCTGACGGAAATCCGATTGAACTCTTCGAGCCTGCTCGATAAGCGAGTGGATAGTAATGGTTCGACCACACCTTGGCGTGTTGAGCCGCGCGATTCGTTCAGCAGACTGCATTGTTGCGCTCGTGCCAAAAGGATCGTCCGACGCGTCGATTCCACTGCCGCTCGCCAGTATCAACGACAGCCGCTGATACCACAGGCCAAAGGAGGTGCACAGCATGCGCAGGTTTGCCATCGTGGAGGCGCCGTCGATTCTCGGTCTCAAGCCGACCGGGGTCGAAACTCTCCCGGACACGCTGTTGGCAAATGGACTGGCCGAACGGCTGAATGCCGGCCGCGCCGCACGCGTCGAGCCGCCCCAGTACAGCACGGATCGCGATCCTTTCACGCTGACGCTCAATGCCCAAGAGATCAGCGTCTATTCACCTCGCTTGGCCGATGCGATCGGCTCCGTGCTTGACAAGGGTGAGTTTCCGCTCGTGCTGGGCGGTGATTGCTCGATATTGCTCGGAAGTATGCTGGCGTTGCGCCGACGCGGGCGCTATGGCCTGTTCTTTATCGATGGGCACGCGGACTTCTATCAGCCCGAGGTCAATCCCAATGGGGAAGCGGCCTCGATGGATCTGGCGTTCGCCACCGGTCGCGGTCCGGCCATCGTCACCGACATGGAGGGTCGCTGTCCTCTCGTTCGCGACGAAGACTCGGTGGCGTTCGCATTCCGGGATGCCGAAGAGCAGGCCCGATACGGCAGTCAACCGTTGCCGCCTGCGCTGCTCGCGCTTGACCTCGCACGCGTTCGTCAGTTTGGCGCGGAGGCCGGCGCCTGCGAGGCGGTGAGACATCTCACGCGCGAGAACGGACCGGACGGCGGCTTTTGGGTTCACCTCGACGCGGACGTGCTCGACGACACGATCATGCCGGCGGTGGATTACCGCATGCCGGACGGATTGTCATGGACAGAGCTCATCGCCGTGCTGCGCATCGCTATGGACTCAGGGCGAGCGGTTGGTATCGAGGTGACCATCTACAATCCCAAGCTCGATCCTGATGGCGCGAGCGGGCAAGGGCTCACTGCGACGCTGGTCGAAGCGCTCGGCGGCTGAATACGGGAGACACCGAATCATGCGTCATTTGCAATTCAGCATGGCTTCAAAGGAACACAAAATTGTATCGAAAATCTTTGTGAGACGCACATGGTGCCTCCCACATAGGCGCACGATGAGTCTGCCAACGTAAGACTGGCGGAGGATGTAGCAGAAGCAGGGCCACGCTTCCTTGAACGGCCTCACAATGTACTTTGACTGCGGGAGATGAACGATGACTGTCAATCGACTGACGTCTGTCGATGCGGCCGGTAAGGATCTGAGGGTCAAATACCGGCAAGTCGAGATCGAAGGCATCCGCATCTTTTACCGCGAAGCCGGCCCCGAGAATGCGCCTGTGGTGCTGCTGCCGCACGGTTATCCGTCCTCCTCATTCCAGTTCCGCAACTTTATGCCCGCGCTCGCCGACCGCTGGCGCCTGATCGCGCCGGATCTTCCGGGCTTCGGCTACAGCGACCAGC
>DAISKX010000627.1:0-2669 GCA_036820725.1 Nitrospiraceae bacterium | reverse complement strand
CACGCCGAAGGCTATGCAGCCGGGGAGATGAAGCATGGTCCCATCGCATTGATCGACAAAGAGATGCCGGTCGTGGTGCTCGCTCCGCGGGATCGCCTCTACGAGAAGACGGTCAGCAACTTGATGGAAGTCAAGGCGCGGCATGCTCCGGTGATCGCCCTGGTTGCCGAAGGTGAGCGCGAATTGGGCAAGACTGCCGATGCGGTTTTTACCGTGCCCGATGTGCATCCACTGTTATCGCCCATTCTCTTTACCATTCCATTGCAGCTCTTGGCGTATCACATCGCGGTCCTTCGGGGAGCCGACGTGGATCAGCCGAGGAATTTAGCCAAGAGCGTCACGGTCGAATAGGGTTTGTTGGAACACAGCTGTTCTCTTTACGGAAGGACAATTGAGACCGATGGCAATTACCAGAGCGGAAGTACGCCGAGTCGCACAGTTAGCACGGCTGGACCTTGCGGACGGCGAGCAAGACGCATTCGGGAAGCAGCTAGACCAGATTCTGCTGTATGTGCAAAAGCTTAAAACGTTTGATACGGAGGGTGTGGAAGCGACCTCCACCGTATTGGAGCAGGTCAATGTGTTTCGTCCGGATGAAGTGCGTCCGTCTCTGTCTGTGGATGAGGCTCTGGCCAATGCACCGGTGACCCAGGAGAACTATTTCCAGGTCCCGCGAATCATTCAGGAATCGTGAGCGCGTGAGACGATGCTGACCGGACCGGAATCGAGATGGATCTGCTTCCAGTCGATGTAGAGAACACCAACACCGAGGCCTTTACGAGGGAATCACTCATGTTTCGACAGATGTTACGATCCAAGATACATCGTGCCACCGTGACTGAGGCGTGTTTGGAGTATGAAGGGAGCTTGACGGTCGATGAAGAGCTGCTCGAGGCGGCCGGCATTCTTCCGTATGAAGCCGTCGTCTGTTCCAATCTGAATAATGGGGAACGTTTTATGACCTATGCCATGAAAGGGAAGCGCGGCGGCGGTGAAGTCATCCTGAACGGCCCGACGGCTCGAAAAGGGGCGCTCGGAGATCAGATCATCATTTTCTGTTACGAGTATTACGGCGAGGAAGAGATCAAGCGGCACACCCCGAAGATTATTCAGGTGGATTCCAAAAACCGGATCACCAGTAAGCCGGTCAAACGCTGATGTCGCTACACAAGCTGACGCTGGCAGAGCTCCAGCAGAAATTTACGGCGGGTGAGGTCACCGCTTTGGATATTGCGCGCGCCTATTTCCTGCGCATCAACCAGATTGAACCTCGTGTGCGGGCGTTCGTGACGCAATGCAAGCAGGCAACGATGGATCAGGCGGAGGCTCTTGACCGCAAACTCAAAGGATGGCGCAAGACGCTTCCCATGATGGCGATGCCGCTTGCCGTGAAGGACAACATTTGCACCCAGGGTGTGAAGACCACCTGTGCCTCCCGCATGCTTGAACATTTCACGCCGCCCTATAACGCGACAGTAATCACGAAGTTGCAGGAACAAGGGTATCTGCTTGTAGGAAAGACCAATCTTGACGAGTTCGCGATGGGTTCGTCGACGGAGAACTCCGCGTTCGGTCCAACCCGCAATCCATGGAATGTTCACATGGTCCCCGGGGGGTCCAGCGGCGGCTCGGCTGCCGCGGTGGCTGCGGATGAATGTGTGGCGGCATTGGGTTCGGATACCGGAGGATCCATCCGGCAGCCTGCATCCTTCTGTGGCGTGGTCGGACTCAAGCCGACGTATGGACGAGTGTCCCGTTACGGCCTCGTGGCCTTTGCGTCTTCTCTCGACCAAATCGGGCCGATCACTAAGAATGTGACGGACGCCGCTATTCTCCTGGGTGCGATTGCCGGTCACGACCCGCGCGATTCAACGTCTGCGGACGTGCCCGTTCCGGACTACACCAAAGCGTTCAAGAAACGGGATGTGAAGAAGCTCAAGCTGGGTGTGCCCGTGGAATACTTCACATCGGGTTTGGATCCGGATGTGGAACGGGCTGTACATGCAGCTATCGATGAGCTCCGGAATTTAGGAGCCGAGGTGAAAGAGATCACCTTGCCCACGACCGAAGCCGCTGTCGCCACCTATTACGTCATCGCGACTGCAGAGGCGAGTTCGAACCTGGCCCGATACGACGGAGTCAAATATGGCCTGAGGGCCAAGGACACCACCGATCTGCTCAACATGTACATGAAAACTCGGGAAGAAGGATTTGGCCCAGAGGTCAAACGCCGCATCATGTTAGGTACGTATGTGTTGAGTGCCGGATACTACGAAGCCTACTACGGAAAGGCTCAAAGCGTCCGGACTTTAATCCGGCGCGACTTTGACGCGGCCTTCAAGGACGTGGATTTCATTGTGACGCCCGTGACACCGACCCCAGCTTTCAAGCTCGGCGAGAAGGTGCAGGATCCCCTGCAAATGTATCTCTCCGACATCTTCACAATTTCCGTCAATCTCGCCGGTCTACCGGCGATTGCCGTGCCATGCGGGTTTTCTCAAACCGGCCTGCCGATCGGGATGCAACTGATCGGACGAGCATTCGAGGAATCAACAATCCTGCGCGCTGCGTACGCCTATGAGCAAGCGACGCAATGGCGTATGAAGCGGCCGATCATTCGATGACGACGATATACGTATGGTGTGGGCGCCTCAATCTGATGCCTGCAT
>DAISKX010000626.1:0-2673 GCA_036820725.1 Nitrospiraceae bacterium | reverse complement strand
AGCGCGACGCAGGTTCAACACGAGCAACCGTGGCTCGGTCATCTCCTCGATGGCATATCGCACACCTTCACGTCCCAAGCCAGAATCCTTGACGCCACCGTAAGGCATATGCTCAGCACGAAACGTGGGAATCTCATTGGCAAGGACCGCTCCCACTTCCAAGTCGCGGAAGGCGGAAAAAATACGATTCACGTTTTGACTGAATATCCCGGCCTGAAGTCCATACGGCGAATTATTCAGCATGGCCACGGCCTGTTCGAACTGCCGATACGACGTGACAGTGACCACGGGCCCGAAGACCTCTTCGCAAGATACTTTCATCGAAGGAGTGACCTGCGACATCACGGTGGCTTCCAACACTGATTCCGTACGTGCCCCGCCCGCAAGAACTCGCGCGCCTTGCGCAACCGCCTCCTGAATCCAGGATTCCACTCGCCTGGTCGCAGAAGAATCGATGAGTGGTCCGACGACCGTGGCGTCATGCGCAGGATCACCTGTCTTGACGGTGGCGACCAAGGCAAGGAGCTTTTTCGTGAAGGCATCGGCAATCGATTCGTGCACGAGAATCCGCTGGACCGAAATGCAGGTTTGCCCGGCATAGGCAAACCCGCCGGATGCGCAGCGCTGAGCAGCCCAATCCAAATCTGCGTCCGGTTCCACGATCACACCGGCGTTCCCTCCAAGTTCCAGCACGACCTTCTTCTTTCCGCTTTTCCCCTTCAGCATCCATCCCACGGCCGCACTGCCGGTGAAACTGAGCAACTTGAAACGCGGGTCTGCGACAAGACGTTCGGCAACCGGATTCGCACACGGAATAATGTTGACAGCCCCCCCAGGAAGACCCGCATCCATAATCACCTCTCCCAGCAGGAGAGCAGTCAATGGGGTCTGCGGAGCGGGCTTGATGAGAATGGCGTTGCCGGCGGCTAAAGCCGGGGCCACCTTGTGAGCCACCAAATTGAGAGGAAAATTAAATGGCGTAATTCCGAGGATGGGACCGATAGGAAAGCGGCGTGTCAGCCCCCAGTGGGCCTCCGTAGCAGGAGTCCAATCCAGCGGAAGCATTTCTCCCGCGATGCGCTTGGCTTCCTCCGCTGCAATGCCGAACGTGTGCACAGCTCGTGATACCTCGCGCCGGGCGTCCGTGATCGGCTTGCCTCCCTCGGCCGTAATGGTGCGGGCAATCTCTTCGGCACGAGCATCCAGGAGGGCACTGACTTTCTGGAGTAGGGAAGATCGGAGATGACCGGGGAAGTCCCGCATAACGCGGGCCCCTTCGAGCGTCGATTGTACCGCGACTTCCACATCGCTGGGCCCGGCCTGGCATACTTCCCCAACGACATCACCGTTGAACGGATTCAGGATCTTTGTGGTCGTTGCAGTCTGTTGCCACCGCCCGGCAGTGAGAAATGGTCGACCTGTCGCCACTGACACGTCTCCAACTCGGAGTGATTATGGCGCGCTTTCGATAGGTGCGACCGTCGAAGGCGTCCGGTGAGCTAATTCTGCAGTATGTTGCCCCGCTTGGGCCCGGGCAATGAGGTCGTCCGTCCCCCAATCGCGGATGGCGTCCAGGGTAAACGGCTCATACGTGGATACCCCGTGGCAGGTCGGACAATCCGGCATAGGAACCTTTCGATAGAACACTTCATTGAGACATGACATGCACACCCACAGATCCGGTTCGCCTTGCTTTGCGGAGATATCCCAAAACCCTTGTTTCGAACTCATCGTGATTACCTCTTTGCTCGTTAATCGTCCTGACGTGCTGGCCTCTATGCAACTTCCATCTAGGGCTTGCGTTTTTCGCTGCCGGTCGGAGCACTCTCCTCCAGGAGCCGATCGATCTCCTCCGCAAACGATTCGAACGGGAACGCGCCGGGAATCGCGACCGCCGGGTCCTTCACCGTTGGTTGCTGCGCGGTTCGCATCAATACAAAGCCGGGCGTGCCGCGAAACCCCCATGAGTTCGCCTCCTCGCGATCCTGAAAAATCGCCTGGACGTGACGACCGTCTCGGAGGCATTGCGAGAACATGGTCTGATTCAACCCCAGTGTTTTGGCATGTTGCAGGAGGGTGTCCGTATCCAGCCGGCCATGACCAGCGAATAATCGATCGTGCATCGGCCAGTACGATCCTTGATCACCCGAACAGCGAGCGGCCACGGCTGCGGCCAATCCCGGCCCCTGATCTGCCCGCGGATAGTCTTTGTATAAGAACCGGACCTTTCCCGAGTCCACATAGCGGGCTTGTAGCCGCGGCCAGGTTTCCTTGAAAAATTTGATGCAATATCCGCAGGTGAAGTCAGAATATTCGACGAGCGTGACCGGCGCATTCAGGTCGCCGCGGATTCGTGTGTCGACGGTCGCCGACGAGTTGGCCGCGCCGGCTTGACTGGTGAGGGCCAGAAGGAGGCAGACCGACAGAACACCACGAAGAGTACCGCCTGAAATGGTCGTCATGTCTTGTTACTTTTTGACCTTGCTCCGCTCAAGAAGTCCCATCATCAAGAGCGGCCAGACGACCGTCGCGTCAGTAAGGACTTCCGCGAAACGCCCGCCTTCGGTAGGAGGAACGAATTTACCCCAGGAAATGCCTTCCTGGTATGTACACCCGCTCAATCCCCCCCAATAATCGGGTTCGGGGCAGATGCGCACCCCATAGTGAAACCGC
>DAISKX010000625.1:0-2679 GCA_036820725.1 Nitrospiraceae bacterium | reverse complement strand
GCATCGCTGAGGGCGCGACTGACCTAGCCAAGATTCTCTTTATATTTTCTTGGTCATTAGTATCGTGTTGCTCCTCGCGAGATTGGCCTTCCAAGACAAACTCCGGCGACTGTATGGCAAAATGGTGAGATAGAGGCTTTCTTCAGCATCTTTCCCTCTGCCTGCTAACTTCATGTGTGACCGCGTAAGGAGGCCCCCCGATGCTGATGACAGAGGAAATGTTTCTCGTGTCCTGTGTGTTCGCCCTCCCGGTGTTCTGGATGTTCTTTCAGATGTCTGTTCATAGTGACCAACCGCCACCGCCACCACCCCCATAGGCCAGCCGTATCACACGAAGGTCTGACCCAGGGCCGTTCGGCCCCTTCATCTCAATAAGTATTTGTTTCATAATTAGCGATGTGCAAAACCTGCGGGAAGCATCAGGCCGTCATGGGCGATCAATGCCTCTTCTGTGAGGCTAAACGTCCGTCGAGGCGAAGGACGTGGTTTTGGATCCTTACTCATCCCTTCGCCTCTCGATACACACCGCCTGCATTATCCCGTTAGCTGAATGAGCCCGGAACGGCACGGCTGCCCAAGGACAGACAGGCGTATGCCCCCGCCAGCCCGCACGGGCCTGTCATTCCGATCTCCGTTCATACGAACGCAGGACAGGATACAGCTTTTGTGTGATGTTCCGGGAGCCGCGCACTCCGGTACAGTAAGGCTCCTCATTAACAAGGAAGGAAGAACCCCATGGACGAAGCGTCGAAACATCATCTGAACCAGTTTGTCCAGGTGTGCATCAACCCCACGTTGTGCCCAGAGGATTGGCGACGCCTTTACCGTGACTATCTGGTGACGCATGGCTGTTCTCTGCAGAAAGCGTTGTACGATCAAGAAAAGACCTCATGAGAGCCCGGAACGGCGTGGTGCAATTTCCCGTGGCCGCTCGTAACGGAAATTTAACCCAACCTACACAATCATGTATTCACTGTCTGCAATAGTTCGCTCTCCAGGTGAGCAACTAGTCCATTCACCTTAATCCACCCCCTATAGGAGACTCTTCTGTTTCTGGAATGGGCAACCATATTCTTCCTCTTCGCACTGGGAGCAGGCGCGTTTGCCTTTACAGGCATCGCTGATGGCGCGACGGACATTGCCAAAATTCTCTTCTACATTTTCTTGGTCATTTTTGTGATGCTACTCCTCGCGGAACTAGCTCTTCCCAAAAGACTCCGGCAACGTATGACACAATGGAAGATTTAGCTGCTTGAGTATTCTTCGCGGCTCCCAGAATCCTGGCGAGCTTCTGCCAGAGGGAAGAGTCATTGAGAGAAATGCCGAGGTCTTTTAATTTCGGTGGATCAAAATCTTTGCGTGGTGATATTGATTTTTTATCGCCCCCTCGACGCGCCCGCTGTCCGTTATGTTGCATCTCCGCCAGCAATTCCCCGGTTCGGCGCTCCTCTCCTCCCAGAAACGGTCGGACCTTCCTGAATAAACCGCTGGTGCCCTGCCTTATGGTGGTGCCGAAGGCGGGCAAGATCTAATCGTTTCGGTTTTACTATTCCTTAACATTCGCTCAATCAGGGGATAATTCTTACAGCGTATAGTTACTTCTGACTGATGCGCGGAGGAACTCGATGACCTCACCTTGTGGACTGTCACGATATTAGCAACGTACATCATTCATAGCTTCCTATTCACCAGTCGCGTCTTGGCGACACGAAGGGGGATCGATCTGGCAGTGTGTTCAAAATTGCTCAGTCCTGCCAATCAAGAAAGTGGCATGTTGCGCGGAAGGTCGATCTAACCCCCTTTTGACGTATGGATACCCCAGCCCGACATAAGCCATGGCTACGGTTTTGCTCATCGGCGCGGATGACGTGCTCCGACAGCCCCTGACGAGCAAGACATTGCTTGACGCAGTGGAACAGGCGCTCGGTGAGTGGGGCGCGTCATGACTGGCCAACAAGTGTTCGTCCCCCAGCAAACCCGCCTGCGAGGTCCTATCCTTTGAACGCAAACGGTTCGATCCCCTCTTCAATCAAGACGTTCATTATCAGTACCAATCACCTGCTCTTTTTAGGCTTGCACGCAATCCTCTCGCACGTCACGACCATCGTAATGGCGAATGGGAATGGCGATAGTCACGATGCCATCCAGAAAGAACAGCCACGGCTCATCATCGTGGATATGGGATCGCACGAGACTGTGACGGAGCTGATTTATAAGATCAAGAAGACGGTGCCTCTTGCCCCTATCCTCTTACCCGGTGGATTGAATGACCTGGTACGTGCCGGGAAGGCCCTCGACTTAGGCGTTGATGGAGTGGTGCTGACGGTACAGCCGCCCAAGGTGCTCCTCGCTGCAGTCACCGCACTGATTCACTCACCCCCGAGCGCCAACTCTGTGGCGGCGAATGGATGTTCCGCGCCTCGACCTCCTCTCGCCGTCTGGCCCGCCTCGCTGACGCAACGCGAACGGGACATTGTGCAGCTCGTCGGTCAGGGACTGTCTAATAAGCAAATTGCCGCCCAGGCATGCATATCGGTTCATCACCGTGCGCCATCACCTCACTAGTATTTTTGATAAGCTTGGCGTTACGACTAGACAAAAGCTCCTGGTCCAAGCTCACCAAGTAGGCATGATCCAACCGATCGTCGCCGCGCCATAGTTAGACCTCATCGGACACTG
>DAISKX010000624.1:0-2686 GCA_036820725.1 Nitrospiraceae bacterium | reverse complement strand
CCTTGACCAGCACGTTGAAGGATTCCGGCAAGCCCGGTTCGAGAAACGGCTCCCCCTTCACAATGGCTTCGTACATTCTGGACCGTCCGGGCACATCGTCTGATTTTACCGTAAGAAACTCTTGCAGTGTGGAAGCCGCTCCGTAAGCCTGGAGCGCCCATACTTCCATTTCTCCCAACCGCTGACCGCCAAATTGCGCCTTTCCACCAAGCGGCTGTTGCGTGACTAGCGAGTACGGACCAATGGAACGCGCATGGATCTTGTCGTCCACCAGGTGGTGAAGCTTCAGCACATACATGAACCCAACCGTGACCGGGCTGTCGAATGGCTCACCGGTCCGACCGTCCACGAGTTGGGACTGACCACTCGGTGAGATCTTCGCCTTTTTCAACAGCTCCTTAATTTCCTTTTCGGATGCCCCGTCGAAAACAGGGCTGGCAACTTTGATGCCCAATGCTCGCGCAGCCCAACCAAGATGGGTTTCCAAGATCTGGCCCACATTCATACGAGACGGAACACCCAGCGGATTGAGCACAATTTCGACAGGAGTGCCATCCGGCAGATATGGCATATCTTCCTCGGGAAGGACGCGAGAGACTACGCCCTTATTGCCATGCCGCCCGGCCATCTTGTCACCGACCTGGATCTTGCGCTTCATCGCGATATATACCTTCACCAGTTTGATCACTCCCGGTGGCAGTTCATCGCCCCGCTTCAGCCGGCCGACTTTTTCGTCATAGAGTGTCTGCAGTATCTCGATCTGCTCTTTCGCCCTCCGCTCGACATCTTCCAATTCCTTTTGCTCATCAGGATCGCTCAAGATGATGTGCCGAACCATGTCGTCGGGTAGACGCTTGAGAATCTCTGCGGTCAATTTCCCCTTCTTCTTCAAGATCACGTCGCCTGTTTCGGGATCCATCAAATCGCGACCGACGACCTTGCCCAAGAGCAGCTTTCGGACTTTCTTGGTTTTTTCGTCCTCAATGATCCGCAGCTCCTCCTGGTGGTCCCGCTGCAGTTTCATGTGATCTTCGCTCTCGATGCTCTTGGAGCGCTCGTCCTTATCCATCCCCTTGCGTGAAAAAATCTTCACGTCTACGACAATGCCTTCCACGCCGGGCGGAACCGTGAGGGAGGTATCCTTGACGTCGCCAGCTTTCTCTCCGAAAATGGCGCGCAGGAGTTTTTCTTCCGGAGTCAATTGAGTTTCGCCCTTCGGCGTGACCTTGCCCACGAGAATATCCCCGGGCTTGACCTCGGCTCCGATCCGGATGATGCCGCTCTCGTCGAGATCCCGCAGCGCCTCTTCTCCGACGTTTGGAATATCTCTGGTGATTTCTTCCTTGCCTAACTTGGTATCCCGTGCTTCGACTTCAAACTCTTCGATGTGGATCGATGTGAACGCATCTTCACGTACAAGCTTTTCACTCAAAAGAATGGCATCCTCGAAGTTGTATCCACCCCAAGGCATGAAGGCGACCAGAACATTCTTCCCGAGCGCCAATTCTCCGTGATCGATCGCCGGCCCATCCGCAAGAACCTGGCTCTTCTTGACCGGTTCACCTATCCGCACCACAGGAGTTTGGGTAATGCACGTGTTTTGGTTGGACCGTTGAAATTTGATCAGGTCGTACACATCCAGACCGGCGTCATTGCGTTTACGGCTATCCTTCCCCGTATCAGCCCGGACGACAATTCTGGTGGCATCGACACTCTCCACCACTCCTGCCCGCTTCGCCTGCACGACATACCCTGAATCCCTCGCGACGACCGCTTCCATGCCCGTTCCAACGAGCGGCGCTTCCGATGTGACCAGCGGCACCGCCTGTCGCTGCATGTTCGATCCCATCAGGGCGCGATTGGCGTCGTCGTGTTCAAGGAACGGCACCAACGCAGTGGCTACGCTGACGACTTGCTTGGGAGAGACGTCCATATACTCGACCTTGTCGGGCGCTGCAGTAATGAAATCCCCGCCGTACCGCGCCGAGACAGTTTCAGAGACCAGCTTTCCTGCCCCATCAACTTTTGAGTTCGCCTGAGCGATGAGGTACTTGTCTCCTTCGATGGCGGACAGGTACTCGATGTCGTCGGTGACACGGCCCTTGACGACCTTGCGATAGGGCGCTTCGATGAATCCAAACTCGTTAATCCGCGCATACGTCGCGAGAGACGTGATCAGTCCGATATTCGGACCTTCCGGGGTTTCAATCGGGCAGATGCGGCTGTAGTGAGACGGATGGACGTCGCGCACCTCGAAACCCGCACGCTCTCTTGTCAGACCTCCCGGACCCAGTGCGGATAACCGACGCTTGTGGGTGATCTCCGCGAGGGGATTGGTCTGATCCATGAACTGAGACAACTGACTGCTGCTAAAAAACTCCTTTACCGCAGCCACCACCGGCTTCGCATTAATCAAGTCGTGGGGCAACACGGTTTCCATATCCAACAAATTCATTCGCTCTTTGATGCTGCGCTCCATCCTGACCAAGCCCAAACGGAATTGGTTCTCCAGAAGTTCGCCAACGGAGCGGACGCGACGATTCCCCAAGTGATCGATATCGTCGATCTCTCCCTTGCCGATCTTGAGGTTGACCAGATAGCGCACCACCTCTACAATATCTTGAGCCGTGAGCGTGCGTTGCTCCAGCGGATGGTCGAGCCCCAACTTTTTGTTCAGCTTCAGCCG
>DAISKX010000623.1:0-2688 GCA_036820725.1 Nitrospiraceae bacterium | reverse complement strand
GTCGCCGGGCTCGAGGCCCTCCTTGGCCTGTATATCCTGGATCGTCAGCCGTCTCCCCGTCTGGCCCGCATCGCGGGCGGCAGACAGCACCCGTTCGATCGGCGAGCAGTTCTCGACAAACAGTTCGCCGACTTTGGTCAAGGAGACGACTTGAGTGACCGTCTCCGCTTTCACGCTGATGAGTCCCTTGACCAGCAACCATTCCACCGCCATGCTCAATTGTGATGGCTCGAGAGACGCGTCTTGCGCAAGTTGCTCCTGGGAGACCATCCCATTCGGGGGAAATCCCATCGAGAGCAAGACCTTGATTTCCAGAGGATGAAGGCTGTCGATCAGTGAGGTAATGGACACTCGATCTCGCTTACTGGCGGGAAGACACACGTTTGACTGTTCGAGAAATTCCGTGACCGTCTGATCCTCTGAGCACCGCAATCGTCGCCGCATAGTCCGTTCCACAAAAGACCGCCGATCCCGCTACAAGTATGTCGGCTCCTGCCGTAATGACCTGCGCAGCGTTTTCAGGCTTGATCCCGCCGTCCACCTCAAGGAGCGCATGACTCTTGGTTTGATCGATCAATTGGCGTGCCCGCACAATTTTTTGCAACACGGACGGGATGAATTGCTGTCCACCGAATCCCGGATTGACCGACATGATCAACAACAGATCGACGTCGCGAACGATTTCTTCCAGACTGACGAGCGGCGTCGCGGGATTCAACGTGACGCCGGCCTTGACACCCCGCTCTTTGATAGCTTGAACCGTGCGATGAAGATGCGGGCAGGCTTCCACATGCACCGTGAGATAATCGGCCCCCGCCTCGGCAAAGTCGGCAATGAACGCATCGGCGTCCGTGATCATCAAATGAACATCCAGAGGGAGCTTCGTGACTTTACGCAGCGATTCGACAATAGGGGGCCCAATGGTCAGGTTCGGCACGAAGTGGCCGTCCATGACGTCGATGTGAAGCAAGTCGGCACCACCCTCCTCCACGCGATTGACTTCTTCGGCGAGTCGCGCAAAGTCGGCCGACAAAATGGACGGAGCGATGTGAATGGCTCGATCAGCCATCAGCACGTTTTCCAGAGACGAGCGGCATAAAAGCCATCCATGGAATGAACATTTCCTGCCGTGAAGAAATCTCCCTGCGGGGTGATCAGAGAGAGACCGGTCGGAGGGAGAACGGATGCGACCGATTCGCGCTGAAACTCCTGATGGGTGCGGCAGAAATGATCGATAACCTGCTCGTTTTCCTCAGGTTCTGTCGAACAAGTACTATAGACCAACAGTCCGCCGGGTCGCAAGAGACGGCTCACCGTATCGAGCAACCGTCGCTGTGTCTCCTGATGTTTTTTCAAATGATCGGCCTGCTTGTACCATTTGCCTTCCGGATGTCTTCGGATGACTCCCAGCCCGCTGCACGGCGCATCGACCAGAATGCGATCGAATGGCCGGTCAAAGGCTTCGCCGCGTGATGCGTGATCTGCTCGCGGCTGCCGATCGTTTCCCGGGGAGAGCGTGACGTACATGGCATCGGAAAGCACCGGCGTAATGATGGAAATCCCTAACCGCGTACAATTGTCCGTGATCAGTTTCATTCTTTCCGGTTTCCGCTCCATCGCAACGATTTCCCCCTGATTCTTCATCAGCGCAGCCATATGCGTCGCCTTTCCTCCCGGCGCGGCACAGGCGTCGAGGATCCGTTCTCCGGGCCGGGGATCCAGCAGTAACGAGACGAGTTGGGCCGCTTCATCTTCGACGTAGAACCCTCCCTCATGAAAGAGCGGCAGGTTCTGGACCCACTGATTCTGCTCGATGCAAACTCCTGATGGGCTCACGTCGGTTGCATGGGAAGCACAGTGTATCTGTGCCAGAACGTCGAGAAGGATTTCTCTTGAAGCGCGCAGGGTATTCACGCGAAGCATGAGCGGCGGAGGCTCGACAGATGCTCGACACCATACGGCAGCTTGTTCCACCCCGACACGATCCACCCATCGCTGCGCCAGCCAGACAGGGCACGAATACCGGACTGCCAATGCCGTTACTGGATCGTGATTCGTCTCTGGCCATGGCGGTGCCACGTTCCGCGTCAGTGAGCGCAACACCGCGTTCACAAATCCACCCCAATCGTGACCGAGTTGCCGTGTATAGCTCTTCACTAGACGAACCGACTCGTTGACGGCAGCGGAAGGAGGGATTTTCGACAAGTTTAGAATTTGGTAGGCGCCGAGTCGCAAGATCATCTGGACCACGACGGGAAGACGTGCAATCCGCCGGTTGCTCACCTTTTCCAGACGCCAATCGAGAGTGCCACGATGCCGCAACGATCCATGCACCAGCTCCACGACAAGGGCACGATCTCGCGCATCGAGACGTGCATGTGTAATGGCACGATCCAATCCATTGTCCGTCATGGCGCCAGCCCGTTCGGTTGCCAGCAGTATCCGTAGGGCGACCGGTCGCGCGCTCGATTCGCCAACTTCGACCGATGGTTGATCAGGATCGGTGCTGAGCACAGTTGTTCATCCTAAAAATCCACGGCATGATCCGCGTGTCTCTGGAGGGTTATGGTATCTGATGGGATGCATACCTGAGCCCGCATTATTCATGAAGGCTTCCTACTCCAACCGTCGCCACGCCGCTGCGACAAGCCTGGCCGCTGCTTTTACGCGACCAGGCTGGCGGGCTCG
>DAISKX010000622.1:0-2690 GCA_036820725.1 Nitrospiraceae bacterium | reverse complement strand
GCCCTTCCGCGCTTGTGGAGAGAGGGTGAGGATTGGTCGCATGGTAGGTTCGGACAAGCGCCTCCGTGTCTATCTCTTCCAGGGAACCAAGACCGGAGCGCTCTGGATTGATCCTTGAGCGTTGTGCATCCCTATGATCGCCGACTGCTAACATTTCCAGTATCTCGGGGTCACCTCAGGACTGCTGTTTTGAAACTGTCCTGAGGAAGAAATGCGGCTATGAGCAATGGATACATCTATATAATGATCAATCCAAGTCTCGAAAAAGATCTCCTGAAGATTGGGAGGACTACACGGAAACCTGACGAAAGAGCATCTGAATTGTGCACCACTGGAGTGCCAGCAAGGTTCTACGTGGCCTATGAGGAAGAAGTGGAAGATTGCCTTCTTGCAGAATCTCTCCTACACCAACAACTGGCTAGTTACCGATACGATCAAAGGAAAGAATTCTTCAAACTCCCACTGAAGACTGCTATCGACATCGTGAGGCGAGTTATTGCCTCAGGTTCTCGGGATAACCAATGAAATTGTTGGTTCTCATGAGGATACGGAGAGGCTCGAGTTTGTGCCAACCTTTTGGCTGCCGTGGCAAGGCTGCTGGATCGGTATTGAAGGCGCATATCCAAGCAAGGAACAGAGGGACAAAATCCTGGCTTTCGCAAGGTCGAAAGGTAAGATCGTTTTTGTCCTGCACAATTGCGCACCGATAACAGTAAAGGATGGCGATGTAATGAATTCGCTTCATTATTTCACGCCAGAAAATCAATGGGATGGTTGTATGGAATTTGGAATCTGTCCGTCCTGCAAAAGTAAGCACATAGGCCATTTTGGTTCACACAATATAGATCACGGCCGATATGATACTTTCGCGGTTGCGAATACACTGGCCATGATTTCACGACCGATCCATTACTAAATGAAGCATACGCAGCTGCAAAGGCCATTGAACTTGTCTGACCATGAAGCTTGATGGAGAGGAAACATCCGGAGATGGATCGATGTGACTGAATCCGACTGCTAACCAAGGAGGCAGCCATGGTCACCTATGTGATGCTCCTCAATTGGACGGATCAGGGAATCAAGAATGTAAAGGACTCGCCGAAGCGGTTGGATGCAGTGAAGAAGCTGGCGAAGGACATGGGCGGTGAAGTCAAATCGTTCTACATGACCTTGGGGATCTATGATCTTGTGCTCATTGTCGATATGCCGAATAATGACAAATTGGCGAGCTTTGGTCTTAAACTCGGTTCCTTGGGGAATGTGCGATCGACGACCCTCAAGACCTTCTCGGAAGATGACTATCGTCGGATTGTCGCCGGTCTGAGCTGATGTCGCCGGAGTCGCGACAGCACAAGGGCGAACCGAAGGTGTCGATACTGATATCTGTGATCCAGGGCAGTATTCTGGAGGTCGAGACGGACGTCATCGTCAATGCGGCGAATAGCCATGGCATCATGGGCGGAGGAGTGGCAGGAGTCATCAAGCGGGCAGCCGGACAGAGCGTGGAGGACGAAGCCAAACGGCAGGCCCCGATTGCGGTCGGAGAGGCTGCGCTTACCTCGGGAGGAAAGACGAGATTCAAATCAATCATTCACGCACCAACGATGTCTGAGCCGGCCATGCGAATTCTTCCGCTGAATGTCGCGATGGCAACGAGGGCGGTTCTGAAGCTGGCGGATGAGCATGCCTTCCGGTCGATTGCCATGCCGGGGATGGGAACCGGAGTTGGTGGCGTCCATCATCACGATGCAGCCGGCCTCATGGTGAAGGAAATCCGAGGGTTCTCACCCCGTACTCTCCAATCGGTGATCCTGGTGGATGTCGATCCCATGATGGTCCAGGCATGGCAAGCATGCCTGAATGAAAAATGAAACAATTCAAAATGAATGACCTCAATTTTGAATTTTACATTTGCAATGTTTCATTGGTGACGAGTGTCACTCGAAGATGATTTTTCAGACATAATTAAGAAGGCGCGGGCTGGACAGCTACGCTCGATTATGGACGTGTCGCGAGCGAGCGGGTTGGCGGAAGCGGAGGTCACGGAACTGGAACGAGGGCACGCTCCCCGTCATCGTGACCAGGTATCGGCCATGGCCAATGCGCTCGGTCTTCGCCCCGATCCGCTTGGGCAGATTGCGTCGGGAGCGTGGGAGCCGCATGTGATGACGGATGTGGATGGGTTGGAGACCATTCGCGGCTCGATCGGCGGGTATGAGGTCAAAGGGTATGTACTGCACAACGGCGGAGAGGCTGTGCTGATCGACACGGGATACAATCCCCAGGCGATGCTCGAAACGTTGGCTCGCCGGGGCCTCCGGTTATTGGCTATCTGTCTGACGCATGGACATACCGATCATGCCGACGGGATTCAGGCTATTCTCGATCAACACCCTGTGCCGGTGTATCTGGGGTCGGGAGATCTGGATCTGTTGAGCTGGACTCCGCCTGACGACCGACTGCTGGTTCCCGCAGATGGCCACACCATTCATGCCGGTGGTCTGACCATTCGTTTCATGGAAACCCCCGGCCACACGCCGGGCGGCATCTGTTACCGTGTCGAAGCCGCTGCAGAGTCGATGTGTTTTGTGGGCGATACGTTATTTGCGGGGTCGATCGGTCGCTCAAATCCCGCCACTCTGTATGGCACCCACCTGGAATCTGTTCGGCAACGTGTGTTGAAATTAACC
>DAISKX010000621.1:0-2694 GCA_036820725.1 Nitrospiraceae bacterium | reverse complement strand
GACACCCCTCGAGGTTGCTGCGACGCCACATCTTGACCGCATCGCCCAGAGCGGAGAATCGGGGGTATTAAGTCTTCCTGGCGACGGATCGCGTTTGGGAAGTGAGGTGACCGCCATGGCGGTGCTCGGATATGATCCCCGAAAATACTATACCGGCCCAGGCCCGCTTGAAGCGACGAGCCTGGGCGTATCCGTCGGAGAGCATGATGTGGTCTTTCGTTGCACCATGGTCACGTTGCGCGGTGAACCGGCACAAGGAAATTCCGGTCGGTATGCCGATCTCAAAAAACTTGGCCCTCATGTCATTCTGGACGATGCCACGGCCGGTTTGTTGCAGACCGACCAGGCTCGGGAGTTGATCGAAGCGGTCAATGAACAGTTGGGATCTGAAACGATCCAGTTCTATCCCGGTTCCGGGCATCGACATCTCATGGTATGGGTTGGAGGAAAGGTACGCTCGGTATGCGTGGATCCGCAGCAGGTGGTAGGGCGAGGCGTGGCCGACAGCCTCCCGAGCGGCGATGGGGCGGATGTCTTGCGGAGGTTGATGGAGGCATCCATCGTGATTTTACGTGAGCATCCCGTGAACGTTGAACGCCAAGCGGCGGGACTGAAATCAGCCAACTGTTTGTGGCTATGGGGACAGGGACGAGCACCGGTGTGGCCTCCGATGACTGAACGGTATCAGTTGAGCGGGACCGTGATTGCATCGAGTGATGTGCATCGGGGGGTCGGCATCAGTGCCGGACTGGATAGCCTCGACCTATCGCAAGATGAGCCGTCAAGCTCCTCTCCATATTCTCGGTATGGGGAAGGCATGGCGCAGGAATTAGCCCGAAAAGATTTCATTTATGTGCATGCCGGGTTGACAGACGACGTCCTTCATAGCTCCGACACGAAAACAAAAGTCCAGGCGGTCGAGCAATTCGATCGAGACATGGTCGGGACGATCCTGCAGGAACTGGAGAAGCATAAGGCCTTTCGCCTTCTCGTCATTTGCGATTCGGGACTGCCGGTTTCCAACGGGCATCCGATTGTTCCGCCGATGTACACCTTCAGTGATGGTCCGCTTCTATGGAGCGCCGGCGTGAAAAGGCTGGATGAAGTCACGGTGAAGGCACAGAATGGTCCCTCTCGGGATGCGACCAAGTTCCCTGCGAAGTTGTTTTCACGGGGGAGCTGATTGTTGTGGCGCTCATCGTACAGAAATATGGTGGAACATCGGTGGGAACAATCGAGCGTATTCATCATGTCGCAAATCGCATTGAGCGCTCGCGCAAAGAAGGACATCAAGTGGTGGTCGTGCTCTCGGCAATGAGCGGAGAGACTGACCGGCTTCTCAATCTCGCCCATCAAGTGACGGCCATCCCCGATGAGCGAGAACTGGATATGCTGCTGTCTACCGGCGAACGCGTCACGATCGCTTTAGTAGCGATGGAACTACGTGGCCGGGGTGTGAACGCATGCTCGTTCACCGGCCGGCAAGTCGGTATCCATACTGATAGCGCGCATACGAAAGCACGCATCTCGCGTGTGGCCGCCGAACGCATCAAACACGCGCTGTCCGAGGGTAT
This sequence comes from Nitrospiraceae bacterium, assembly GCA_036820725.1. Classification (GTDB taxonomy): domain Bacteria; phylum Nitrospirota; class Nitrospiria; order Nitrospirales; family Nitrospiraceae; genus DASSBQ01. The sequence continues at coordinate 1,120 of DAISKX010000621.1, read as the reverse complement.
TGTGCCCGTAGTAGCGGGATTCCAAGGTATTAATGAACGGTCCGATGTGACGACCTTGGGACGAGGGGGATCGGATTTGACCGCGGTCGCGTTGGCGGCGGCGCTCAAAGCGGAACGCTGCATTATTTTCACCGATGTGGATGGCGTCTATACGGCTGACCCCAATATTGTCCCGGGGGCTCGCAGGCTCGACAGGATCTCGTATGAGGAAATGTTGGAGATGGCCAGTTTGGGTGCCAAAGTCCTACAGAGTCGATCCGTCGAGTTTGCAGCCAAATTTTCGGTTCCGGTCGAGGTGAACTCCAGCTTTAAGGAAGGAAAGGGGACTCTCGTGACACATGAAGACCCGGCCATGGAAGGCGTCATGGTTTCCGGTGTGACGGGTGACCGCAATCAGGCCAAGATTACGATTATCGGCGTGCCTGATCACCCTGGCATTGCGGCGAAAATCTTCGGGCCCGTGGCTGAAGCGAGTATTGTGGTCGATATGATCATTCAAAACGTCAGCCAGGCATCATTGACCGACATCTCCTTCACGGTGCCTCGCACCGATCTGCGGAAGGCGGTTGATCTTGTTCAGCGCATCGCCAAGGAAATTGAGGCCAAATCCGTCACGGTGACGGAGTCGATGGCCAAAGTCTCCCTGATCGGCGTCGGCATGCGGTCTCATTCCGGGATTGCCGCAAGAATGTTCGACATCCTATCCCGCGAGGGTGTGAACATTATGATGATCAGCACGTCCGAGATTAAGATTTCTTGTGTCGTCGATGAAAAATATCTGGAACTGGCCATGCGGGCCCTTCACTCGGCGTTTGGTTTGGACCGCGCGGCATCGCCCGCTCTGGGATAGTCCGTACTCGGTCCAGAGAGCACTCTCGACAGGCCGGGGCGTATCCTGTTACCCTTCTTTGCTATGGGACGAAAAGGTTCCTCCAGGAATTCCAGCAGCAGATCTCTCCCTGTTGTGCCTCAGGCCGTCAGGCCGCTTCCGTCTCCCCTTGAGATCTATGATACGACCCTGCGAGATGGCGCGCAGGCCGAGGATGTCAGTTTTTCAGCCGAAGATAAGGTTCGCGTCGCTCAGAAACTCGATGAGTTGGGCGTGCAGTTCATCGAAGGG
>DAISKX010000620.1:0-2700 GCA_036820725.1 Nitrospiraceae bacterium | reverse complement strand
GGGAGAGGGTTGGGTGAAGGTGCTGAAATCTCCGAGCTCCCGGAAGAATCTGGCATAGTCGACGCGGCTGCCCTGCAAGAGCGAGAGCAAATCGTGCACGAGCGCTTCGTCATCCGCCTGTGACTCAATCAGCCCCATCTTGGTGCGCATCAAGCTTTGATACTGCGCGGTGAACGCGGGCATATAGGCATCCAGCATGGTTTTCAGCTCTTCTTTCGGCGCGAGCGGAAGCAACGTCTGAGCGAGGCAACTGAGATTCCACAGACCAATGTAGGGTTGCTGGTTAAAGGCATAGCGGCCATTGTGGTCGGAATGGTTGCAGATGAAGCCCGCATCGTAGTCGTCCATAAACCCGTACGGGCCGTAATCAAGCGTGAGTCCAAGGATGGACATGTTGTCGGTGTTGAGGACGCCGTGCGCCCAACCCACCGCCTGCCACTTGGCCACGAGCTCGGCCGTGCGCCTCACGACTTCCTGGAAGAGTCGGACATATCTATCCGGTGCTGCAATCAAGTCGGGAAAATGCACCTCGATCGTATAGTCGGCCAACCGCTGCAGATGCTCGTATTGCTTTCGATAATAAAAAACCTCAAACGTCCCGAACCGCACGTGGGAGGGCGCCATTCGGACGATCATCGCTCCGGTTTCGATCTGCTCGCGGTAGACCTTCTCATCGCTCCCGACGATGCAGAGCGCGCGCGTGGTCGGAATGCCGAGGCCATGCATCGCCTCGCCGCAGAGATATTCGCGGATCGCCGAACGGAGCACGGATCGTCCGTCGCCGTCGCGGGAAAAGGGAGTCAGTCCCGCTCCTTTGAGATGCAGATCCCATCGCTCGCCGCGCTCGTTCTTCACTTCTCCGAGCAGAATCGCCCGCCCGTCCCCCAGTTGAGGCACGTACACGCCGAACTGATGTCCGGAATAGAGCATCGCCAGCGGTTCCATGCCGGGCACGAGCAGGCTTCCGCCGAAAGCGCCCGCGAACTCGGGCCGCCGCATCTCATCCGAATCCAGATCGATCAACGCGGCTGCATCCGGGTTGGCGCTTACCACATACGGCGGCTCGGAAAAGGGCGTGGGATTGAGCTTGGCGTAAAACGCTTCAGGCAGGCGCGCATAGGTGTTGTCGAACGCGAGGCTTTCGAGAGTGCGGCTGATCATGGACGGAGCATGACAGGACTAGCGGATGGCTTTCAAGGGAGGAGGGTTATCGTCCAACAGAGAGGTGAATTGCTCGCTGTCCAAGTCGTACACCCAGACATCGCCCGTCGCAATGGAGTAGACCCAACCATTGAGGTCGACGTTCCCCTTGCGGAGCTGGAGGGAAACGGAGGGATGGGTGCGCAGATGATCCAGCTGGGCTCGAACGTTCTCTTGGGTGGTCTTGACCAGGCGAGCCTCTCCTTCGAGGTCCGTATAGTACTCGCGCATGAGGCGGCGGGTCGTTTCGGCCTGCCCGACCCATTCCTTCACGGCAGGGAGGTCGTACACTTCTTCAGGATGCAGCAGCGCCTTCATCACGCCGCAATCCGTGTGGCCACACACGATGATATGGGGAACTTTGAGAACCGCGATCGCATACTCGATGGTGGCCGTGCTCCCTCCCTGCATGGAGCCATAGGGCGGGACCAGGTTGCCGGCATTTCTGAGGATGAACAGTTCGCCCGGCTCGGTCTGGGTGATGAGCGTGGGGTCAACTCTCGAATCCGAACAGGTGATGAACAGGGCGCGAGGCGCTTGCTTCTGAGAGAGGCGGTTGAACAACTCCTGTCTCTTTCCGAACACCTCGGTGCGAAATTTCAGGAACCCGCTGACCAGTTTTTCCATCGTTAGTGTTTCACCCTATCGACCGTTGTTCTGAATATCACAATCCATCGTGAAGACAAAGACACGTTCTCCAAGTTGCACGTCGATATCGGTGAAGACCCCCAGAATCTTCGCACCGGTAATCTCGCTGATTTGCTCGCAGAGCTTTTCTCTCCCTTGCGCGATCAAATTCTGCCGCAGGCGCTTGACCATGTCCACTCCTTCCGCCGTTTTCGCCAATTGGCGCTCGGCTGGAGTAAGAACCCCCTTCAACCGGACTACGACCATATCCCGTACGATGAACGCACGGACATCGTCCGGACCCCGGCCGAGAAACTCCTGCTCGAACTTGATGATCGCCGTCTTGATCGCGGCCTCAGTTTCTCCCTTGCTGCGCACAGATGGTAATCCTTCCTGTGTTCTCTTGGACGGTGGAGCGCGTCGATTATAGTCACCGCCCATGTGTTTCTCCAGTCCCCTGTCTCTCTCCTGTAGAGTCCAGGGCAACCGAGGCTATCGATTGTGCTCCTCGGGTCAACGAGCGCGACTTATCCTGCGACTTTTCGCTTGCATTTCCAGGGGCCGCACGGATACATGTAACGCTGTTTTCGGTGGCGCCGCCGTGAGGTGCGCGAGGCGGTGAGCGCCCAGTGTCTCAAACGCTCGTGGACGCCGCCGAGGTGCACGTCGTCACGAATAAGTCACGACACGTCTGTGCACGCACGCGAGATGTGAGCGGGCCGTATCCCCGGTGAGGCGGCGTGTCTTGCGCGTGGAGCCGCGAGGGCTGAAGCGGAGCCACTGCTTCATGAGATCAGACAGGCGGTAGGGTCTTCCGGCATCTCCGTACAGTACGGATCGGAGCGGTCGGCGACAGTGCAGGCCAGTCGTTGG
>DAISKX010000619.1:0-2705 GCA_036820725.1 Nitrospiraceae bacterium | reverse complement strand
CCCTCGACAGGGACTTCCGCATGCGCGCACCTGCGACCATCCCTCACGCCGAGCCTCCTGGAGATGCCGCAGGGCCTTCGCTAACGTGCCGTCCACGTCCAAGGTATCCTGAGCAAGGTACAGCTCCTCGCTGGGGAGGAGGCGCAGTTGCCCACTCTCTGCATACTGGTCGACGGCGGGGAGCCGCTTTCTGAGTTCGTGCAGCGCTAAGCCTGTCGTCCAGGGAGGAGCCGTGACCCAGAAGCAGCAGTCACCATCCTGCAAGCCGGTACAACAGAATTGGGCATAGACTTCTAGGAGGTCCTTCCCATGTTGATAGAAATGCACAATGTGCGAACTGGAAGGGAGCGGGGCGACTGTGGGGAGGCCAAACCGCCGCATGTCGTGATCATGATGGATTGTACGTAACAGCGCAATGTCCCAATATCCCTACAATGGGAATCCCTAGCTCCGTTTGATCAGCGCGGGCCCGCTTTATAGTGGTATACCTAGGCCCATTCCTCGCCGGGTGTCGATATTCTCCACATCATGGCTACGATTCTTGTGATCGAGGACGACGCCGCGGTCCGCGGGCTGTTGCAAGCGGTGCTGCAAAGCGCCGGGCATTCCGTGGTGCTCGCCGCCAATGCGGCCGAGGGGGTGGATGTATTGCGCGGGTCCCCCATTGAGATGGTGATCACGGATCTCGACATGCCACAGGGCAGAGGGTTGGAAGTCATCTCCGTACTTCGTCATGATTTTCCTACGACGAAAGTGGTTGTAGTGGCGGGGGAAGCGAGTGAGTACGAGCCGCTTCATCCTAGTTCCTGCCTCGATGCGGTGGAAGTCTTGCCAAAACCTGTCGGTGTGAGCCATCTCATTGGTACTGTGCATCGGGTGCTCAGGTGCCAGTAACTCCCGCGACAATTGGCGAACCATGGACGGAGGGTCGGCTGTGAATGTCATGAAAAAACAAGCCGTGCATTGGCGTCGCACCATGGAGAGATGGTTGCGTGTTGAGGGATCGGGTTACGTCCTCAGTGTGGTCGGCAGTGTGATTCTTCTCTTGCTCTTGCGCGCGGCAATCTTTGTCGCGTCCGGCTGGTGAGACCAAGCGACGGTCACCGGAGGCGGGATGAAGGATTGTTGCGTGGGCACCCATCTACGAACGCTTGAACCGTCGAGGGCGCATTGCCTTCTGAACGATTATTCACGAGCACCTACGATCGTCGATTCTCGACCTTAGTCTGCGTGCACACTCGAAATCGTCTGATATAAATCCTCACCGACATTATCCTTATTCACATACGCGCTCGCTCCGGCCTGCAGGAGAGCCCGTTGCACAGAGGGAGCGTCATTCACCGATAGGCCAATAATCGTGATCTGCGGCTGGCTTGTTTTGATCAGGCGCGTGGCCTGCACCCCGTCCATCCGTGGCATGTTCACATCCATAATAATCACACTGGGGGTTAAATCATTCGCTAACGTGACGGCTTCCAGACCGTTACTTGCCTCACCGATCACTTCGATATTCTCATAGGACTCTAAGACGCTCCGTATGCCCGTTCTCATAATGGGGTGATCGTCCACTAATAGGACTCGAATCATAGTGGCGTCGGTCATCCTGTTCGAGACTCGCTTAGTGTCAACGCGTGAGCAGTGCTTGTGTGTTATCGGATACTCGCGGGGCTTAATCAAGAAACAATTCGCGAATATGATGGCTGATCACCAGCTGGCAAGTCGCTCGATCGGGGTTCTCGTCCCATGTTACCCCTTTCTCGTTCTTCCTATCGCTCATGTACGTCGGAAAGGGAACCCCTTGTGCAGCACTTCAGCTAGCTGTAAGGTTAGTTTGTTCACTCCCTTCCTGCACCCTGTCACGTCCATTGCCCACCAATACATGAGAGGCGGTTCTTCACATGACAACCTTTAGACAAGAGGTCCACGAGTTTGTTCGTGCATCTGAGACCCTTCTAGCTCCTGCATCCCCTGGCCTACCATTGACCAAACAGGAGCGCGAAATCGTTCAGTTCTACGCAAGTTCTCTGAACGAACATTGTGCTGGCCTTAATGCGGGAGAGTGCTGAAGAGTCGAGAGCTACTCGGTCACGGTTTGCAAAGGTATTAACGAGACGGTGACTCTCGTTGAACACGATATGACATGGACTAAAGACAGCCTTCCTCTCTTGGCTGGTATTGGTACCGTCAGCCTGACTTCAACATGGATAAACCCATGCCCGCCTGGGTGTTCGACTCACACCGTCTGTTCCACGTTCAGCTCATGCCAGTACATGAACGCTCTAATGCTCCAGTCGCCAAGAATGTGAAGGACTCTGATGCCGAGTGGTACGGGCCGATGGAGGCTCCGAAGTGAAGGTCATCTACTCTCTTTGTCAGCACGAAAATGGTTGTATGGGGAGGCATACACTATGGGCATCCATTAACTTGACCAAGCAGGGATGGAATACGTAAATACGATGAGAGATGGAGAAACTGTTCTGGCTTAGCTTCGCCTTACTTGCGGTTACGTTGGTCCTTGCGACCGGGTTTCTTCTTTGGGTTTGGTTCTGCCCCGCTTTTACGGACACCTTGTTAAGGCTCATAATGGGCCAGGAGGGGTGAGTGTCATGGCACAGAGGCGGAAGTTTTCAGCGGAGTACAAGCGTGAAGCGGTGGCGATGCTTGAGTCTCCCGGCGTGAGCGTGAGCCAGATCGCCGCCGAACTG
>DAISKX010000618.1:0-2706 GCA_036820725.1 Nitrospiraceae bacterium | reverse complement strand
ACTTGATTCACGGAAAGGCCTGCAGACTCCGTCAGGATGGCCAGCTTCGCCCGGCCGAACATTTCGGCCAATTCAGCAATGGCTGTTGTTTTTGCTTCTTTCTTCATGCCGGGTTCCCTTCCAACAGATGATCGTTCAGCCGCCCATTTTGGAGAGCGCTACGGTATCCAGACTCACGCCAGGTCCCATCGTGCTCGAGATGGTCACACTTTTTAGATACCGCCCCTTACAGGACGCCGGCTTGGCCTTCACCACAGATTCCAGCACAGTATGCGCATTGTCATACAGCTTGTCCGCCTCAAAGGACACTTTGCCCACAGGCACCTGCACAATTCCGGCCTTTTCGACCTTGAATTCTACCCGCCCTTTACGAATTTCACTGACGGCTTTCCCGACTTCAAACGTCACGGTTCCCGTTTTCGGGTTCGGCATAAGGCCGCGAGGGCCCAGCACCTTGCCCAACTTCCCTACCGACGCCATCAAATCCGGCGTAGAAATCGCGCAATCAAAATCCATCCACCCACTCTTAATCTTTTCCATCAAATCATCGGCCCCCACGAAATCAGCTCCGGCCTGGCGAGCCTCTTGTTCCTTTTCGCCCTTGGCAAATACCAGCACGCGCAGCCTTTTCCCGGTTCCATACGGCAACGCCGTCGTTCCACGGACCATCTGGTCCGATCTTTTCGGATCGATTCCTAAGCGAATGGCTAAGTCCACGGACTCATCAAACTTCGCCCAAGCCGCCTTCTTCACGACGGCAACTGCTTCGCGCAGCGCATATGGCTTGGACTCCACCTTTTCGAGCGCTGCCTTCATCTTCTTTCCCATACGAAACTCCTTCGTCGTTACGAGCCCACTACGATGGAGAATATCTACTGCACACTGATCCCCATGCTTCGGGCAGTGCCTTCAATAATCTTGATGGCGCCCTCAATGTCTTCTGCATTCAGATCAACCATCTTTTTCTGAGCGATTTCACGGACCTGTACCTGGGTCACCTTACCAACTTTATCTTTATGGGGAATTCCCGAGCCTTTGATGATACCGGCGGCTTTCTTGAGAAGGTCGGAGGCGGGCGGCGTTTTGAGGATAAAGGTGAAACTTCGGTCCTTATATACCGTGATAATGACGGGAATGATACTGTCCCCATCCTTTTGAGTTTTCGCGTTGAACTGCTTGCAGAATTCCATGATATTGACGCCATGCTGTCCTAAAGACGGACCGACCGGCGGTGCCGGATTTGCTTTACCAGCCGGGATCTGCAGTTTAATCTGTGCCGAGACTTCTTTAGCCATTTCGTTACCCCATCAGCGCTCAAGACTGCCTATCCGGACACCTCAAACAAAGCATTCCGGCGGCAACCAATACGTTCAAATCCGTTCGACTTGCAGAAAGCCTAATTCGACAGGTGTGGAGCGGCCAAAAATGCTGACGAACACCTTCACGCGACTATGATCGGCATCCACCTCATCCACCACACCATTAAACCCGAGAAAAGGTCCATCAACAATACGCACATTATCGCCTTTGATGAAACGAATCTGTTCGCGTGGCCCTGCTGCTCCTGCGTCGACCTGCTTGAGGAGAGAATCAACTTCATCGGACGAGAGGGGTGTGGGCTGCGCGCCACCGCCCACAAATCCGGTCACCTTAGGCGTTTCCTTGATCATCTGCAGTGTCTCGTCCGCCAACGGCGTTTCCAACTCGACCAGGACATAGCCTGGAAAGAACTTGCGGCGTGATGTTCTTCGCTTGCCATCCTTGATCTCAATGACGTCTTCGGTCGGCACCAACACCTGTCCAAGTTTTTCTACCAGTCCCATTTGATTAGCTCGCTCCACCAAGCTGGTTTTGACTCGCCCCTCAAAGCCCGCATAGGTATGAATGACATACCAGTTCTTATTCGCCATCATCTCCTCTCAACCGAATATCAGGGCCTGCTCAACCGAATATCAGGCCCGCCGGACGCGACTCTGTCAATGAGGACGCCACGATACGTTCGGCTAAATGACCTTGCGCATCAACCAGCCCAGAAACGAATCAATGACCGATAAGTACAATGACATGAGAATACAAAATACGATCACGACCGTCGTGGCGCCGATCGTTTCGCTCTTTGACGGAAAGGATACCTTTTTCAACTCGCTCCGCACGCCGTCAATAAACTCGCGAACCGAGTTGACAAACTGTCGAAACATGCCCTCTTCCTTTCACCAATTCCATTCAGCCCAGTACAAGCTTGGCTTGGCAGGGGCACCAGGAATCGAACCCGGACCTTCGGTTTTGGAGACCGACGTGCTAGCCGTTAAACACTATGCCCCTATCGGAAAATTCTGAATGATGAATTATGAATGAGGAATTGCCTGAGCACACGTCCCAAAATTCAGAATTCACAATTCAGAATTATTTCACTTCCTTGTGGGGCGTGTGTTTCCGGCAAAATCGACAAAACTTGTTCCGCTCCAGTCGATCCGGGTCATTTTTCTTGTTTTTTCTCGTCGTGTAGTTCCGCTGCTTGCAGAGCGTGCAACCCAAATCAATAATGTCTCGCATCTCGAACCTCGCTCGTCATTCGTCAATCGCCATTCAATCGGGCCTCGCCAGCACGTTCCCTTTTTGCGTCTACCGTGCCGTTTGACGAGTGACCGTTGACGTCTTCAGCTACGCCAGGATTTCCGTGACCACCCCGGAGCCCACGGTCTTGCC
>DAISKX010000617.1:0-2711 GCA_036820725.1 Nitrospiraceae bacterium | reverse complement strand
CGGGGGTTTAGGACACGCGTGGGGTACCTCCACCACGAGATTAGACAAGTTTTGTTTCGGCGGCCATGCAATCACGTATAGACCCCACGCCCGTGGATAAGCGCCGTTGACCTTCTCCTCCTGCAGGATAACAACTTCACGCCCTGTCCCAGAATCTACATAGATGCTCGCCGTATAGTTCACCAACGCGAGATGCTTACCCGCTCTCAACAGTTGGCCGTTACGAGCTTTTTGGAACCCCTTTACCAGCCTGGTTCTTGCGATGAGGTCGAAAGTAGGGTCCTTGTAGCCGCCCTGTCCTGAGCCTGGAATGGACTGCACGAACGTGTCCACAACCTCTTTGAGATCGATTACGGGGATAGCCGCCTGAGCGATACTGCTCATCACGATCAGGCAAGTGAGAACGGAAAACAACGCTTTCCTGCTTTGCGACCTGCCGAGCAGGAACAAATCACCTTCTATCGCAATGAGACTTCGAAAGCGTCTCTGTAAATTTCGTCGAATGTTGATTCTCATCACAGAGCCTCCTTTTCCATAGAATGGAGTTTCCTGTTTCGCCCAACGAGACAGAGATAAGCCACGGGCGGGGTCGATGGCAAGCACGCTGAAGCTGCCTCCCAATGGGCCTTTGGCTTCATCGATTGGTTAGGCCGCGGCGGTTGCATCACTCTGCATGTGCCACTGCGTAGCGCTCGGCGACGTCGCGCAGGATCTCATAGCGGTTCAACTCGCAGACAACGCTCAGTTCCGACGATGCGGCAACGTGCGTCAGGACGAGCGGAAAGCCGATCTTCTTCAGCATGCGGTTCGCCATCGGATTGTCGGCCTTAGGCTCGCAGATGATGCGCTTCAGATTGAATCGGTCGTAGAAATCGAGCGCCGACAAGCAAAAGAGGCGCGGGCCGTAGCCCTTACCCCGGAGATCGGCGCGCCACATGTGCAGATGTATGCTGCCGAAGTCGCTCGGCACGATGTTCTTGAGCGAAGAATGTCCGATGGCTTTGCCGTCGACACACCATGCGAGTACGAAGCTACGAAGCCGATCGAGCGGAGCGGCGGTCATCGCCTCCAGGTCGGAACGCAGCCGGGTGGCCGACGGCACCCGATCGATTGCGAGGCCCATGCGCTCGGCGTCGGCTTTGGAAGGTCGGGTAAAGTAGGCGATGTAGCCGTCTAGATCTTCGCTGGCGAGCGGGCGAACAGTCAGTCGCGCATTCTCCTGATGGTTAGGTCGCATTCTGGTTGCTCCGTGCATACTTGACCATCACGTACTTGACGATGCCGTGCGGATAGACCTTGTGCTCGTAGGCGACGGTGTAGCCCAGCGATTCATACAGGTGCGGCGTCTGGAAACTGAACGTCTCGAGATAGAAGGTCGAACAGCCGTGCTCCCGAGCGCGAGCTTCGAAGGCTTGGATCAGTTGTGTTCCGATGCATCGACGGCGATATGAAGCCTCTACCCAGAGTTGCTGTAACTCGCAGCACTGGCCCCACCAGCGACCCACAGCGCCGCCAACTACACGGCCAGCCTCCGCGCGCGCGAAGCATGACAGGGGCCGCACTTCGTGCAGCGGGGCAGCATCATCGTTGGCTTCACCGAGACCACGATCGACGAGAGCGGTTTCCTGCGGCGGATAGCTGTCGTGGGCACTGACGTTGAACGTCATCACTGGTCTTCGCATATGCGGCCTAACGAGACAGCGATAAGCCGCGGCGGGTGAGGAAGAACATCGCAGCAAATTTTGATGTTGAAGTCGTCCAGCGCAAATTAACAAAGCTACCCGCCGTCGGCTTCATCGACCTGGTTAGGCTTTGACGATTCAAAGTCACAGGTTCACTCCCGCGATCTTCAACAATAACAGCGACACGACCGCAGAAACAAACCATGCTGCCATGCGTTTCCATGCGGGTAAATAAATCTGCCGAAACGCTTCGCGAGATCCGGGAGCGGATACGGAACCGAACAAACCAGCGTCTCGCCACCGCCTAGCGACATCCCGCAAGTCGGTCGTGGCCAGTACAACCGGGATAATGAAGGCAACGATAGCCCAAACCAGGACAAGCAGCTGACTATGCGAGGTGGTCTCTATGAAATTCCAGCCCCATATCAGCAACGGCATGCCGATCGCACCGGTCACAATTGCGGCAGGCATTGAAGGAAAGAGGCGCATAGGCCTAACGAGAAGGAGATAAGCCACGGCAGGGTGTCGTGGAAAACAGACTAAGGTTGCTTCGTAATGGGGCCGTTGGCTTCATCGGCTGGTTAGATGGTGGACTGATATCCAACAATGAAGACCTCTCGGAACTGCCACTTCTCATTGACTTTCGAAGCGAGGTACGTTTTTCCGTCGTGAGTCCACACGGTAACCGGACCTCGGCCTGGAGAATCTACGCCTCGGCTGCAACCGGTCACCGGTGATGATGTCACCATTTGTATGGCCGCTCGAATCTGTGTCCATTCCTCGGATCGAACACCTGTCGTGCGGTACTGAGTCTCAATTGGCCCGCTTGCGCAGGCACATAGCAGTGCGGCGGTCGCCGCAACGACAATAAAAATAACGTGGACCATCTAACTATGATTCGACGAAAGTTTGTTTCGCCTATTTCGGCTTTGCCTCAGGCGAGATTCCCGATAAAAAGAAAGCATCGGTTCTTCGTTATTCGTCATTCGAGTTTCCTCATTCCCCTTACGCGCGCACTGGCACACTGGC
>DAISKX010000616.1:0-2716 GCA_036820725.1 Nitrospiraceae bacterium | reverse complement strand
AAGGAGGGGCTGCATAAGCTGGCTCTTAAGGGGGAGACAGTGCTCGCCGGCATCCGAACAGAGTTGCAGAGGGCCCGAGAATCCTATGCGCAACACAAGGCCAAGGTGAATAAACTGAATGCTTTACAAGACAAGGCCCGCACGCTGAACCAGCAACGTAATACGTATACGCAGGATATCAAAACGGCAAAAAAGAACGCAGTTAAGATGCAAGCCGTCATCAATCGTTACGAGAGAGAGATTGGTCTGATTCCGGACGGGGTGGAATCTTTGAAGGTGCCACAGACTTTTGAGGTGAGCTCCGATACCTCAAAAATAGTGGCCACGGTATCACCGCTCTCATCGATTCCCTCCCCGGCATCAATCGACCCGGCACCAAGCTTGCCCCAATCTGACTCGACGCCGTCTGCTATCCCCCCAGTCGGAACGAGTAAGGTGTCACCCCAATCGTCCAACATCGCAGCATTTCCGATCCCCTCCCAACCATCCAATCCCGTTTCAGCTACAACCGCATCGACTGCGCCGGCATCTCGTCCGCAGCAGCCCACGGACGAGTCGTGGATCGGAAACCTGAGCGGATGGTTTTCGTCAATCTGGGATTGGTTTTTCTCGTAACGTCATTGCAGAGGCCGGGCGGAATGGTCCTGGAGATGTGGCGCGCTTGGGGACATCCTCTGGCCTTCAAATGACTCTCTGTTTCCTACTAATCCTGTCCATCGCATTTCTTACAGTTCAACACAGTCCCTAGCCGTTGACGTCGTCCTTCCTCGGTCAATACCCATGGCCGCGAGGTCATCGGCGGGTGATGCCGCACGTGCTGGCCATGACCGCATTGCAAATCCGCAATCCAGTGCCCCTCTTCATCTTGATGAAATCCGATGATCGGTTGGTTCATGTCACACGGTCGTTATGTTACACTTCCCCAACGATTGTGCGGGACACGGTCATGAGAAGAGGCGCATGTGAGAGTCATCGCCGACCTGATTGCCTGGATTGAACAGGGGTATGCGCACAATCCGTCTGCCGCTCCGGTGACAATTCACCGGGATTCTCCCTAACTCAAGAGTTGTTTTGCCAGTGGAATGCCGAGCGACCGGAATCAACCTCCAAGAGAGTCGCTGCGGCTGCTGGAATCCTGGAGAGCCATCCCCAGTGGACACGGCAGCAAGCAGTATCGGAAGTTCTCCGAGAGATCGTATCAGCTTTTTCGCGTCTTTAGCGATGATTCGGCACAAGATGATTCGGCACAAGAAGTGTCTAACGACGAACCGGTATGGGATGATCATCATCCCGTCGTCCGCTAGCTCAAGACTATGTCGAACATAATGATTCTGGACTTCGGGCTGTGGGCTTGCCCAGCGTTTCGCGTAGCCTGGCGGCAAACCCTATGGCTGACGGACGTCAGGTGACGCTGAGTCTGGAACTGTTCCGAGGCGACGATTCCGGGATTACCTCCATGCCATCTCTGTATTTGCGACCGATATCTTCGAGCACTTGCATACCCCTGTACAGGCATTCGAAGCAATTGATCAGACATTTCTTCCCGGAGGGCTGCTTGTGACGGATGTGCACGATCATAAGCCCGAGTACATGCATGTCTCGACGGACCTGAACGTCATAAGAGCGCGGCTAACCTCCCGAGGCCACCAAAAACTGGATCGTCAACGTCTCTATCGCAAGTAACCAGCGTAACTGGAATCAAAGACGTATGCATGATGACACGTTAACCCCGAATACTTTGAAAGGGCGCTCAATGATGTCACAGTCCGAATTCCTGGTCGGTGTTGTGGGCGTTGGCCGGATGGGTGCAAATATGACGCGCCGGCTCAAAGATCAGGAGTATTCCGTCGTCGCCATCTATGATATCGATCAGGCCAGAGCGGAAGAACTTGCCGCAGAAATAGGCTGTGAGGCCACACCGACACCAGCACGGGTCGCTGGATTAGCCAATACCATTCTGACCGTGGTCTCAGACGATGCCGCCATGCGGCAGATCTATTCGGTCGATGGCCCGGATAGCCTATTACAACATGCCAAAGACCGGTTGTTTATCAACTGTGCGACACTCTCGCCCGGCATCCATATGGAGGTACAGTCGCTGGTTGAGGCAACCGGCGGATTCAGTTTGGAGGCCTGCATGGCGAGCAGTCTCCCACAAGCGCAACAGGGTACTCTTTATCTCATCTGTGCAGGACGACCCGAGGTCTTTGAACGGGCAAAACCGTTGCTTGCATCGCTCAGCGCCGACCTGCGTTACGTCGGAGAAGCCGGTGAAGGGGCAAAGGTCAAAGCCTTGGTGAACATGGTGATGAATTCGAATACGGCTGCGCTGGCTGAAGGCCTCGGCTTCGCCGCAGCGCTGGGCCTCGACCTGACAATGGTGCGCGAAATCTTTGCACAGACGGGGGCCAACTCACGGGTTTTGGAAACGGATGGAGAGGACATGCAGAACCGTTCGCACGACTGCTACTTCTCCGCAGCACACGCCGCCAAGGATTCAGGTATCGCCCTCGCCCTTGCCGAACGGGCTGGCCTGCATTTACCTCTCGCCAAAGCCACGTACGAACAGTATCGACAACTCGTGCAACTTGGTAAGGGAGAGCTCGATAAATCCGCCGTAGCGGCCAACTGCACGCCCTGCGTGGTGTCTGAGACGGTTTCCTTCTCGGGCCAGCGCGTCGCCTGCAGGCGGCGACGCAGCTCGTCGATCTCTTCC
>DAISKX010000615.1:0-2718 GCA_036820725.1 Nitrospiraceae bacterium | reverse complement strand
ATCGGACCGCCTGCTGCATTCACTCAATAAATACCGTGAGCTCGCTGAGTTTCAGGTCGGGCGAACTGGAAGGGAGGATATTAGACTCGGCTACCACGGCCGTTTTGGATTCATGATTCTTTTTGAATTCAGGATCCTTATGGATTGGACGTGGTTTGGACCACCGGTGATACTCGAGTAAGGCAGCCACTCCATGCCGGCACAAGGGTTGCTCCGACAAGGTACACGTACACCGCGCGTCTAGAAATCCATCCTTTAGTTGAATCGTTTGTTCATACAATCCTGAATTGCCCATCACAGCCGACGTCAGGTGCAGATCGTTGGCTTCCGTGATGCGCACTCTATTATCCGAGCTGTACTGCTTTCCAATCTGAAACGCGTTGGCCTCTACGACCGATTGGACCATAGCCGGTTCGAGTAACCCCAGACGCGTTGCCGAACAAGCGATTTTCCCCTTCATAGAACGACCAACGTCCGGTGGATGGAGTGATTTATGGACTCGTTATCCCAGTGTGACTACTGACCTTTAATGTGTCAAGCAGATGCACGATACGCGTGATAAACATACAGACTGGAGTTCATTCTTGGTGAGGAAAGGCTTCCACAAAGAACCAAATGGAACACGCTGCGCCATAGGGATCATGGAGTGACCGTTTCATGCGGGGCCATCTATCTTGATCTTATGGAGGGCTATTCACGAACATCGCGGGGCTGAACGGTTCCATGCAAGAGATCTCGTCTCAACCACTCCCCGATGGCTCACCGGCATCGCCGTGGTGGTCCGTTCTTACTCACAGGCGTCAGCCAGATATAGTCAGCGATACCATCTTCCATAAGATGTCGGATCTCTCCAGTCCGTGATGCCTCGAACGATGTCAGATACACCGTCACCTGCCTAACTCCATCGTTCTTGCGGCGTGCGACCCGCTTGGGAACCGGCAACTGGTACTGAATATGTCCTCCGCCCGTATAGCTCACGATCGGGCCATCCTCCTCCTCAGGACTGGAACCGCCCTTAGTCAGTAACGCGACCAACGTCCTCGCCATCGCCTCATCCCTAACCATTGAGGCCTCATACATCGTTTCATAATCCTCCGGAATCCCACCGCCGTGACACTCTTGGAGTTGATGCAGAATCTTGTCGCGATAAGCGGGGTCATCCACGATCGTCTCTGCCTGCATTCCCCATCGACTCCACAGCGGATCTTCTTTGGCTTTTGCCAGCCCGAGCTTCACGACGCTCCGAACGAGAGCTTTTGGAGGGTTCAGCGCGCGAAGCCCCAGTCGATGCTGTCGCGCAAACTGCACCAGCGGCTCATAATCCTCAAATGCTCCGCCCCAGTTCTGTTTCCATTGCGATTCCTGGATAAATAGGGTCCTGTCCGCACTATCCGTCTTGAGGTATTGATCCAGCGCCGCCTGGCCATCCCAGCCAAACATCTCCATCGCAATCACAGGACGTGTTCCATGGCTCAGAAGGGAGTCCAATACTTTTAGAGCTGCTTCGATATGAAACGTGTTGTGATGCTCCTCACCCAAATACACGATGTCGTATGAGTAGAGCCGGTTAAGCCACTCTTCATAGGCCACCGGGACGCCAGTGCTCGTATCTACGACCTGCCAGACACCCCATCCGTGCTGGGAGACAACAGGCACATTCGTTGAAGCGCTCTGGGGGACAGAGCTGTCGACAACCTGACAGGAAACTGTCGCCATGATCAGGCACAGGACCAAGGATAGACCTCTCCCTCGTAAGACCTGTTTTCGATTGACAGACAAGAATTTCATTATTCTTCGCGTCGTGAACCTCGCACCCGTGCGCAAACCTTGAGATGATTTATTCATCGTCTCGCGCACCTCGCTGGCGCACGGACGTGTTGCTCTTTACTCATCGCACCGTGCGCCTCCTGAATAATGCGGGCTAGGGAGTACCTATCACATGAATATGCAAGCGACAAGTCTCCTGCCTTGACTCTCAGAGGAGCCCCCAATTACTCTGCTCGTACCAGACGGCTTCGCCCACTTGGACCATGTGTGTGTATTGCCAATGCCCGCCTGCAGGATGAGTCTCGATTCGGAACAAGTGGCCGCATTTCGATACCAGCTCTCGACCCTGCGTACCTCCCACGAAGGGTGGGAGGCATCCCGACACCTCGTAGACGAGACGCATCTGCCAGCTACGCTGCGACAACTCATTGATGCAGCGGTGAAGTCCACATTGCCTGCGCCGATCAAACAGACGATCGGCAGGATTTTGGATAATACGGCAATTCGCCGAGTCAAAGATCTTCCCGGCGAGGAGTTACGCCATTTGACCGGACTGCCACCGACAAAAGCTGTCAGAACTCTTTGTTTACTGTTCAATCTGACCTCGCTCGCATCGTCTTCCTACAGGACACCGAACCTTTCCCCAGCCGAGGTCGAACGTACCGTTCGTGAACATCCGAATCCATTTGACCTCTTATTAGTCTCCGATGTCGCCTCGCTGCTCGATCTGGGTGCCGGTGACCTCTCGTTCGCGGAAGAATTGACCCTTCAATATGGCGGCAAACTGTCCGAAAAAGGAACCCCGTTTGTACTGCACTGCCTGGACCGCCTCCATCCGGATTCTCAACTCGGAGGTCCGTTGCATCCCCATCCACCCAGGCTTGACCGTCTTCGTTCCCAGGAACACTTGCAGTTTCGCTATCTGGGGGACCGGGACATGTTCGACCTGTC
>DAISKX010000614.1:0-2721 GCA_036820725.1 Nitrospiraceae bacterium | reverse complement strand
CGGTTCCACGAAGGCCAGTGCTGCACCGCTCAGACAGATCGCCGACTCGCTGATTGAGGTAAGAAAAGCACGGCTCGTACTTGAAAGGGCCAAGGATGAACTGGTCCGTTGCAATCTCCGACTGGTAGTGGACGTGGCAAAACATTATACGGGGCGAGGCCTCACCTTGCTCGACCTGGTCCAGGAAGGCAATATCGGACTGATGAAGGCGGCAGAGCGTTATCAATACCGAAAGGGATTCAAATTCAGTACCTATGCCACATGGTGGATCAGACAGGGTATTACGCGCGCGCTGGCCGACCAGTCCCGTACGATCCGGATTCCCGTTCATCAAACCGAGGCTTCAAACCGGATCTTGCGCGTATCACGGCGCCTCGGACAGCAACTCGGACGTCCTCCTCGCTTGGAAGAAGTCGCCCAGACGATGCGCATGAGAGCAGACCGACTCCACGAGACCATCCAGGCCTTCCAGGAACCGGTTGCCCTCGAGCATACAGTGGGAGACGGGGATACGGAGTTCGGAGAACTGTTACCGGATCAGCAGGCGGTGCCGCCGGATGCGCACGTTAATCGAAGTGAAATGACACGGGAAATGGATCGTATCCTCGGCACGTTGAGTCCACGGGAACAGACGGTCATTCGACTGCGCTTCGGCATCGGCCAGGATCAACCGCGTACGCTCGAACAGGTAGGACAACGACTCTCTGTTACGCGCGAACGCATTCGCCAAATTGAAGCCAAGGCGCTCAAGAAGCTCAAGACGCCGCAGGTCAAAGAGATGTTCGCTGCGCTGAAGTAAATCCGTGTGAGAGATTCAAATCAGTGACGGGCGAGGGCCACCCCCTCGCCCGTGCTTTTTGTGCCGCGTCACGCTTCCGCCCCCTCATGAGTTATGAGACAATAGTTCATGAGTCAACGAGGCCTTGCTCACCATCGTCGACAGTCGATGAGTATTGCAATCGCCCGCTGTCAGGTGGTCCTGCCCTTTGTCTTTCTCGTCATGATATTTGCTGCCGAGTGGCCTGTCCCAGCTTTTGCTCAATCGTCGCGTGAAGAACCGTCTTCCAAGGCACTCTCTGTTCCGGCTGCTGTTGCCAAGGTTCGTCCATCCGTTGTCACGATTCTTACCCGCGGTATACCCCCGAGCGCCACCCAGCACTCGACACAGTCCGGCTCGGGATCGGGCATCATCATCGATGCCAGCGGCTACGTTCTCACCAACAATCATCTAGTGCAAGGAGTCAAGAGTGTGGTTGTCGGACTCTCTACTGGACGGCTGACACCCGGACGAGTGGTTGCCCGTGACTTTCTCCTGGACCTGGCTCTCGTGAAAATTACGGCACAGGACCTGGTCCCGGCAGAACTGAGCCCGCCCGTGTCTCTGGAGATTGGAGAAACGGTCGTGGCGATCGGAAATCCATTGGCATTAAAAGGCGGCTCCACGGTGACGGTGGGAGTGGTCAGCGCACTCGATCGATCAGTACTCACGCCGGATGGGGAAACCCTGTACGACTTGATCCAAACCGATGCAGCGATTAATCCTGGCAACAGCGGAGGGCCGCTCGTCGATCTGTCGGGTCGAGTAGTTGGCATCAATGTCGCTATTGCGCCCTCCGCCCAGGCCATCAGTTACGCCATTTCCATTGACGCTGTCCATCCTCACATGCAATCGATGGTGGTACGGGGAAGCGTGCTTCGTCCCGACATGGGGTTTATTCCTCTGACCGTGACACCCAGCGTGATGGCGAGCTTTGATCTCGAAACGGACCGTGGGATTCTGGCGCTTCAGGTTGATCCGTCCAGACCACCCGGACAGGCAGGTTTACAAACTGGCGACGTGATTACCGCTGTCGGCTCACATCAAGTCTTTAACGTCGGCGATTTCTGGCATGCCTTGCTTCACTCGGAAGAAGGTGCCACCCAAATGACGATTCAAAACAAGAACAAGACCACCACTCTAACGATCCCTAGGCCATCAGGGCTAATGTCTTTCCCATGATTTCCCTTTGCGCATCGTCGGATCAGGCTCTGCCATAGGCGATGTCTGACCTGTTACACGGTTGATGGTATGTCACGTCAGGGGCGATTGATAATACTAGGCCGAATCCCCTATGCATCGGCATCGAGCATGCAGGAATACTTGGCAAGCCGTCGGCTTCCGGACATACTTCCCGATACGTTGCTGCTCCTTGAACACAACCCAGTTTTCACCGCGGGTCGGACCGCAAAGATAGCCGACTGCCTGGTTGACAAAGAATCCGCCAGCGAGATCCCCATTCAGATCGTACGAGTGAATCGCGGGGGATCAGTGACCTATCATGGCCCAGGACAAGTCGTGGGCTACCCTGTCCTTCGACTCAGAGATCATTGCGCCGGCCCAAGACCCTATGTCAGTCTGCTTGAGGACGTGCTGATTCGAACTCTTGCCGATTGGGGAATAGTCGGCCGTCGGCGCGATCGCTTACCCGGCGTGTGGGTCGACTCAGATTGCCCGATGAAGATTGCCTCGATCGGTGTTCGTATCTCCAAAGGTATCACCACGCACGGTTTTGCTCTGAATGTCGATATGGACTTGCAGCCGTTCCTACGCATCGTTCCCTGTGGAATCTTGGGCTGTCAGGTCACGTCGATGGCCACAGTCCTCGGCAGACCAGTAGCGATCACCCAGGTCATGCTGCCACTTGCCGCCCACTTTGCAGAGATCTTCGGAGTGATGTGGAC
>DAISKX010000613.1:0-2725 GCA_036820725.1 Nitrospiraceae bacterium | reverse complement strand
GGCGCCTCCACCGGCTCGAAGACGGAAACCGAGCGAGCGGACGCGCGCCTCTTCAAGCCCTGATCTATCTCCCCCTCACATCGTTCATGTCCTCAAGATTGTCGTTTCCCTTTTGCCCATGCGGGCAATGCGTATCGCTCCTGTTGAGGGCACAGTCAACTCTGGACCATCCGACCCCAAGCATCCCACCAAGCACGGCTCCTCGGATGCTGACTCGCCGAAAGTTGTACCGAAGACACAGGCTGGGATAACGCTCATTTTTGGCGCAAGATCTGATAGGCAGGCGGAATAAAGGTTAGGGCAGCTGATCCAAAGGAATTCCTTCGTCGATCAGCATGACAGGAATATCTTCCCGAACGGGATACAGGATTTTGTTATCGGTTCGGATGAGCCCTCCATCGAGCTTCTCAGTGACATTTTTCTTGGCCTTATTCTTCAATTCTCCCCGACCGACGGCCGCATTCAATTTTTGAATCACTGAGTCGTCCGCCAACACCACACTTTGTTTGGTATCCGGGCAGCACAAAATTGCCAATAGATCTTTATCGAGGTTGACTGTCTTGCGGGTTTCATCCGCCATATGTTCCCTCCTCCCAATCTCAATCATCCTTGCGCAAAACGGCGTTTCACCTTAGTCCAAACTCCGGTCTAGATCAAGACCTTACTAAGCTTTCTCTTATCTGCTATCTTACCGAAGGCGTTGGGTACTGTCAGGAAGACCGTATGCGACCACTCCGCAAGTTCTGGCAATATTGTCTGGCCGGCTTACTGATACTGGTTCCGACCTGGGCGACATTTCTGATTCTTGCGGCCATGTTCCACACACTGGATAATCTGCTGTTGAACCTGATCGGAACGGGCGCTGCACCCTATATTCCTGGTCTCGGCCTCGTGTTACTCACCGTTCTTGTCGTCGGCGTGGGAGCTATCGCGACCCATATCGTAGGACAACGGCTCTTGCGGTTGGGGGAAATGTGGCTCGAGCGTATTCCACTTATCCGAAGTATCTATCTGACGCTGAAAAGCATGACCGACCTGCTGAACTATCGGGCTCGCTTCGGGCAGAGCACTGTTGTCGCGTTTCCTTTTCCACGCGACGGACTTTGGGCGCTGGGATTTGTGATGGGAACGCCTCCGGCGGCACTTCAAGTCGTGCCCACGGTTGAGCTCATCATGCTTTTCGTCCCAACGGCTATTCACCCCTTTACCGGTTACCTTGCCTTCGTTCCCAAGGACGAGATTCGTCCATTATCGTTACTCCCGGAAGATGCCTTGAAATTGGAGTTCTCCGCCGGACTGTATCGACCCGGGACCAACTGGCTTGCCGGCAGGTAAAGAGTCTATCGATGATCCCCGAGGACGTGATTATTCGACCCGCGCGGATTCAGGATGTAGATACGCTGACTCGTTTCAGCGCCGCGATGGCCTTGGAGACCGAGCGGCGCACCCTCGATCCGCTTCGACTGAGACAAGGGACGTTGACCGTGCTCGAAGAGCCTCATCATGGCTCTTTTTACGTCGCAGAACTACGGCACGATCATCTGGTTGTGGGACAACTCCTCATTACATATGAGTGGAGCGATTGGCGGAACGCTCAGTTCTGGTGGATTCAAAGCGTCTACGTCGATCCGGGATGGCGACGACGAGGGGTCTATCGCGCCATGCACACGGCCATCCTTGCCGCAGCGCGCGCGCGAACAGATGTCTGCGGCATTCGTTTGTACGTCGAACAGGAGAATGCTGTGGCCCAGTCAGTGTACAACGCCATGAAACTGCAGCCGACGAGGTATGCCATGTGGGAGGTCGACTTTGTCTTATAATACACGGCGAAACACACTTAAACGAATCCTGACAGCGTTGCTGCTGTTCTTTTCGGTCTCGTCATGCGGATGCGCATTTTTCCGTGGCAACTATGACGATGAGTTCAATGCCGATGATGTCGCCTCCATCAAGGTCGGCACCTCGACCCGACAAGACGTCGCTAATTTGTTGGGAGCACCCGAGAGGGTCATTGAAGCCAATGATCAAGAGATCTTTCATTATTACAATTACATGGTCAAGTCAGGAACAATCTTGTTCTTCTCGCGAACGAATGTGGTCGGAAATGATCTGTACATCTTCTTCTCGCGCGACGGCATCGCTCAACAGGTGGTATCGGGTCGCCAAAGGCCTTCTCCGAAAATGCAGTTCTGGCCGTTTGGTGACTAGCAGGTGAAGGGTTCCTGCCGAAGGGGTCTCCTCATTCTCTCCTGTCTCCTTGCGATCTTGCTGCAAGGATGCCCTCTCGCCTGGAGGCGGGTCAGTCTGAATGAGATCATCCAACAGGATGACGTTTCATTCATTATTCCCGGGAAGACCAGGTTGTCGGAAGTCGTACAGCGGTTGGGCGCCCCGAGCAGCATGAAAGCAACGCAAACCGGGTCAATCATCCGTTATCAATTCCTCGACATCAAATATTTCACGGTTAATCTCACCCGTCCCCTACCCTATCTCGTACCTGCCCTATCTGCCGTCCCCGGCGACCTCTATCAATTCACGATCAGTGGTGGAGGGATCGGCACAGATGAATTACAAATCGGATTGGATAGAAATTGGACGGTGGTGCACTTTTCGTTTGCACACCACCTCAAGGCCAGCCATTACACCCCCTGACGTCGGCGACGCACTAACTGGACACGACGTCTACGGAAAACGCAACCACTCGAAGACCGACTGGCGAAATCAT
>DAISKX010000612.1:0-2727 GCA_036820725.1 Nitrospiraceae bacterium | reverse complement strand
ATAGATCCTGCTGCGGGCAAAATTATCGATTAGCGGTTGAATGTAGGATCCGGTCGCTACCGCTCTCGGTTCTGTAACCGTTCGCCGGGCTGCTAGTGGCATCCACTCAACTAAATTGCACCCGGTATCACCATTCGCCTCGTCTAGCGTGACTTGCGAAAAAGGACCAAGAGTCCTTACACAAGAACGCAAAGTATTGGCCTCATGCGATTACTCAGTGTCCTCCCTGTCTCCGTGCTTGACTAGTTCTCTACGATTTCATTCACCACGGAGGCACGGAGAACACGAAGGTTTTCGACGCGCTGAAATCGAGACACTACCAAACTCATGGAGCTCGCCGCGTCGCCAAGACCGGAGAACAATCAGGCGTGCTGAGCTAGTGGTTCCTGGGCGTAGGGAAGATGGATGTTTTTTGGGTCTGTTGGGGACGTGTAGCCTTCTGGCAGATCTCCGTTGTCCGCACGCAGGTATTGCCAGTCGTTCGGCTTTAAAGTAGCGATCAATTCCGCGCGGGTCTTTACCTTTATGGGCTGGCCCATATAGATTTTGCCCATGCGATTCAGGTTCCTCTCGGATATGGCCCCGGAAAACATCCACAGCGGCCAGGTGAAGTTTGGACCATTCAGACGACGCAACTTGTACATCCACATTGCTATCGAGCCCACACGCCAGGCGGTCGGTCCCCACCAACTATATTGGCCCGGGCGCAAATTCATCTTCCAACACTTCATCATCAACTGCCATTGCAGCGGTGTGAGTTGTTTAGTCTGCGTCACGCCTTTCGCATTCTCCATTCGCGTGTCATGCAAGGGCGTGAAAATCGATGGGATCAGAAAAGCGAATAGGCCGCGGCGCTCCATCTCATAAATTAGGTCGAGGGTGGCCATCGTGTCTTCATCCGTCTCACCTGGATTGCCCACGATCAATGTCATAGCGGGAAACCAGTTGTTCTCGTTTAGCACGCGCAAACCTTCCAACACAAGACTGGGCCAGTCCTCGATGTGAAACGGTACGCCTTTGCTCGGCATAATCTGTTTCGCCATGCGCACCGATCCTGTCTCGAGTCCGATCAGCGGCGCCAGCGCTTTTTTCTGCGGGTGGCTACTTAGATAGGGGAAGTGAATCGGGCTCTTTGGCAACAACAATTCGGAGAGCTGCTTGATTAGATTCGGATCGACAACAGCGGGCGCGATCGTGCTGTGACTGAGGACGTGTTGCTCCACGCCTGGGACGTTCACTATGTCCGAATAGAGATCGACAAGGGCTTCGCGGTTGGGAAAGTAGAAAGGAGTGTCAGTGTGAACCTGGCCCCAGATAAACATGTCTTCCGTGGCCAGTGATATTTGCTTGTTCCCTTCCCTGACGTTCGCGCGCACGGCATCCATGATCTTGGCTTTGGGAAGATCGATTTGTGGATTCAAGTCAGGCACGCAAAACTTGCAACGTCGCCCGCAGCCAGTGGTCATTTCCACCACGCCGAAGGTAGTACGCGAGTCGGGAAACAAAATCCCTTCGCGGTCTATCGGATGTTTCACTACGATCTCTTGCGGCAGTTCCTCCTGACGAATCGCCTTGCGGAACAAGTCCAAGGTGTCGGTCGATTCACTCCGTCCGTCGACCACGCAGTCCACACCGAGCTCTGCGAACGAGTCTGTCTGCGTTATTTGCCAGCCGCCTGAACCGCCGACAATCACTTTGAAATTATTTCGGTAGGGACTCGCTTTGATACTAGCAAACAATTCTCTTGAGTAATGAGAATTGATTGGCATCCGCGACGATCCAAAGATTGAGGTGTAAACACCCGCCGCAAACGTCACTCCCAGCGGATTGTGCGTGGACACAGCTACCACACGTGTGCGTGGGCCGACGAATTTATGGAGATCTTCAGGAAAGCAAGCGACGATATCGTCCTTGGTGTATTCACGCAGCAAAGAGGTTTCGACAAGCCGAACGCCCGCGGGCATGTAGCGCGCTGAGCTGTCGTCATTCTTCTCGAGGTCGCGCCATTTCGGATACTTCCTATTAATAACACCTTCCATCCAGATAGGCAGAGATGCCATGGCCATCTGGATGAAATAGCCGGCGTGGTCTATCGCTTCCGTGAGCGGGGCGGTCAACACAATGAGTTTGCCGCCATCCTTTGGCTCTTCATTCAGGAACGGCTGGGCGACACCGTTCCCATTCTTGTTCTTATTTCTGTTTCCATTGCCGTTCCCATTTCGGGGGGCGGGGGCATACTTCATTAAGGTTTCTCCATTAAATCCCAGAATGGCGCAACGAGGCTATAAACTCGTTACTTCTAGCTTTTAGCTGTCCCCTGGATCGAATTCTACTGGAAACTGCTGCTCATGCGGATTGCGAGACCTGGCTACTACCAAAGTGGCAAACACTACTTGAATTGGGCGATTATTTCAAGTCGAACCTCGGGAAACACCCACTTTAGCGTGAGGGCCACACGGTTTGGCCTATGCGTCTTGGCCTGCCTAAACATTTACAAGTACCTCAGACGAGGCACCGAGGAGGTGGCGGAGAAATTGACGGACCCCCCTGGCTCATGCGATCAGGCGGGAGGGTGACGAACCACGCACTCAACCCGAGGACCACCACGATCAGGCTCAGTAAGTAGAACATTGCGATGTAGGAGCCCGTCCGGGTCACGCATTCTGCCAAGAGCAGCGGTCCGACCGCCGACGCGACGACCGTGAGTGCCTGGGCCGCACCCTGAAT
>DAISKX010000611.1:0-2752 GCA_036820725.1 Nitrospiraceae bacterium | reverse complement strand
AGGCGCCCTCTCACCACTTCTCCTCGGTCGGGTCTGGGACGCAACCGGACGAACCGATCTGAATCAATTGATGACAGTGCTGTCACAGGTCGCGTGGGTCATCGGGGCCGATACAGGCCCGCTTCATCTGGGAACCGCTCTGGGAGCCCGCGCAGTGGGATTCTATTTTGCCCGTGCCCGCGTGCACGAAACCGGACCTTACGGCGACGGACACCGGATATTCCAACACCATGGACGGCAATTGCCGGACTCATGGCCCGTCCAGGAAAGCGTGGATGTCATCCTGAATGATCACTGCGCCGAGTGTGAGCATTGGGATCTCTGGCGGAGTCGCCTTGACGAATGGGGCGCTTCCTTCTCCGGCCGGAGAACTGAGAACGGCCGGTCCTCTCAAAGGGAAGAGATATGGCGGCAACTTTCTCCATCGCTTTTCGCGACGGCTTCAACATGAACACACTTCACAGCAACATCGAGACGTTCGCATCGCATGCTCCATCCCTCGCTGGTCAGATGAAAGAGGGGGGAGGTGGACTGTTATCCATCAGCACCGCTCGCAACGGCCTTCCTACGGCTGAATACCACGGCCGACGGATACATAGCGCCTACGATCCGGTTCGAGAGGCGCACACCTGGGCCGATTCTCAGACAGTGGCGCATCACTCGCGTGAAACGATCGTCGTGTTCGGAATCGGTCTCCTCTATCATGTCGAGGCCCTGCAGCGGAGAATTCCGGCTGGCACCAGCCTGGCCGTCGTCGTACCGGATTTACGTGAGCTGAATGACGCCTGTTCAGCTCGCCCGCTCACCTCCTGTATCACGAACGCGATGTGGCTGACCGGCTCGCCTGAAGCAGTCGCCACGACTCTGTCTGATTTGGAAACGCCGTTACGATTCATCTCCTACCCGCCGGCGATCGCTCCGCATGCGGATTACTACGCGGCGTTGGAACAGAATCTTCGACGGCGGATCGCTGCCCGGGTCGGCGGGCAATTGACCGTTGCCGTGATCGGCCCGATCTATGGTGGATCCCTCCCCGTATCACGGTATGCAGTGCGGGCGCTCGAAGAGCTGGGACATCGCGTCCGGTGGATCGATCATAGTCTTCATGCCCAGAGCTACGAATCGTTCGGAAAACTGGGGGATACTCGCAACCGGCTTCTCATTCAAGGGAGATTCGCCGATATCCTCGGGCAATCCACATTGGTACAGCTTGCCGAGGATCCGCCGGATCTCGTGCTCGCGCTGGCGCAAGCTCCGTTGACCTCTGCCGTCTTGGAGCATTTACGACGAAAGAAATTTCTGACGGCGATGTGGTTTGTCGAGAACTATCGTCACCTGACGTATTGGCAACAGATGGCCTCGACCTACGACTTCTGGTTCGTCATCCAAAAACAACACTGTATCGACGCCCTCCGTCATGCAGGAGCCAGGGAGGTTGCCTATTTACCCATGGCGGCAGATCCCCTGGTGCACAGGCCTTTAGCACTATCGGAAGAGGAACGAGTCGAGTACGGCTCGGACCTCTCCTTTGTGGGTGCCGGATATCCCAACCGTCGCAATCTGCTGTCACGCCTGTTGTCTCCCGAGTGGACCTTCAAGATCTGGGGAAACGAATGGGATGGCGCTCAAACTCTCCGTGCCATCCTCCAGCGCGACGCCTCCCGTATCGATACGGACACCTGCATGAAGGTCTTTAACGCCTCGCGTATCAACCTGAATCTCCATTCCTATGACGGCGAGGGACTGGACCCGGAGGCCGATTTCGTGAACCCGCGAACCTTCGAGCTGGCCGCATGCGGAGCGTTTCAATTGATGGATGAGCGCCGTCTTCGTCCCGAGCTCTTCACCGATCAAGAGGTCGCGAGCTTCCAACAGTTTGATACGGCGCCCGGAATGATCCGTTCCTGGCTGCGCGACAGCGACGCCCGAGAGTCCATGGCCCTGGCAGCCCGACGGCGCGTTCTGGCCGACCACACCTATGCCCATAGGATGAAAGACATGTTGGCCCATGTCGGAATGAGTCAGCCCGATCGTATCGGCACGTTGTTGCGCGGGGAGAGACAGGCTTGCGCGTTGGCGGCTCGAAGCGAAGATGTCCCGGTTCTTTCATCCCTATTCAGAGACTTTCCCCCTGATGAACGTGTCGAACTCAAGGAGGTGGCAGGCCGAATTCGATCGAAAGGCCATACGGCTCGCCTCGCGAAGGAAGAACTCCTGATCTTGATGCTCGATGAATATCGAGCGGAAATGCGCGATGTCTTGTGACGAAACAAGTCTTGTTGATCAACATCACGCGGATGGGTGATCTGGTGCAAATGGGCAGTCTTCTGCAACGCCTGCAGCACGAATGGACGGGAGCAGCAGTGGATCTGGTGGTAGACCAGCGATTCGCGCCGGTTGCCTCTCTCTTACCTCACCTTCGCCACGTGGTGACGTATGATTTTCATACACTGGTCGATGACAGCCGCGCCCGATCGAAGGATGTGGTCACCCTCTATCGAGAAGTAGCCGCATGGGCCTTGCCTCTGAGGCGGGCAGGGTACGATCGGATCATTAACCTCACGTTCAACCGACAGAGTGCCTTCCTAGCTTCATATATCGGAGCACCGGACATGCGGGGCGTCGTCGCAGCTCCGGACGGTCATGTCTCTATTCATAACCCGTGGATGGCCTACCTGACCGATATGCATCGGTATCGCCGGTTCAACCGATTCAATCTCGTAGACATCTACGCCTGGGGCGGGAGCGGCCC
>DAISKX010000610.1:0-2769 GCA_036820725.1 Nitrospiraceae bacterium | reverse complement strand
CCGCGTAAGGTCCAGTGCAGGAGAACGCGCTTCTTCGAAGAGAATATTGAGAAGGGGCTCACTCCGCAGCCTCTTTCGGCCTGCGGAGTGAGAGGATCTATGCGGTGACGTTAATTTCGACTGGCGCCATAGGCGGGACATGACCGGTTGTCCTACCTGTGATCTTTTCCGGTTTCGGAAGCACCACTCGATATAAATAAGCTTTGTCGGGAGATTGTTGGTTGCGCGTGCCGTCCGGCTTCTCATCACCATCAGTCCGCCTTGTCCTGATGATTAGGCAGCCATGGTCAGTAAGTCGTTTTTCCTCTGTATCATCTGCTCGCCCAGCGTCTTGACGTCCAACTGAATCTTGGCTTCCAGGAAGAGGATTTCCTCTTCCTGGGCCACGTGATCACTGACGATGGCCTCCAGTTCCATCATGCCCTCATGGAAATAGGAGGTCTGCGGATCAAGACTTTTCAGCCTGTGAATCAATTCCTTGACGGTCTGGTGATCCTCAAAAGCCGCGGTGATGATGTCATCTCCGGTTGCCGGTTCATCATTGTCTTCGTCCGCATCATCTTCGAGAAACGTCTCGTCATCCTCCGCGTCATCGCCGTCGGGTCGGTCAAGAACTGCCACGCCGTTGATTTCAGTATCACCTTGCTGCAGGGTGACCAGTTCGTCGGAATCTCCCTGGTTTTGAAGCGCCGGATAGAAGAACTCCTCTTCGAGAATGCTATGGATTTCGAGCTCTTTGAAAATGCGTAGGGCGATGGCCTGACGTTCTCCGGTCCCCATCGCGCTGAATTGTCCGAAGAGCTCCTGGACCTTTTCGTGGTCCTGTTTCAACAGTTCGATCGCGTCCATCGACTTCTGCTTGCGGGTCGCCTTCTTGTCTTGCGCTGAACCCGTGGGACGTCTCGGCATGGGAACCTCCTTCCTAGATCGTTGAGAGTGTGTGGAACTTATCCGTTGACGACCGTGCCGCCGTTTGGATGCAGCACCTGCCCGGTCATGTATGACGCATTGTCGGACGCCAAAAGCAGGCAATGGGCGAGCATGGGTGCCTGAAAACACCGCGAGGCAGGGGAGAAATGATACCTTCCTCCTGCCTCGCGGAATGGGAAACGTTAACTGTGGGTGATGGTTAACGACCGGTTGGACCGGTCGCGCCGCTTCCTCCCGATCCAAGGTTTGAGGTCGCCCCGGAACTGCTCCCCGAACCGGATCCCGAGCCTGGATTGGACTCGGACTGAGATGAGTCGGCCGTGCCGCTTGAAGAACGTTTCCCCTGTTGCCCTTTATTAATCATTTGTTCATGGTCGCTCTGCTTCATCTTCCCCGAGGTTTCCATGTCCTGCGATCGGGTTCCTGATATTTCAGAGGTGCTTCCTTCACTCCCGCCTCCGGTCGTGAAGTCAGGACTCGTCCCTCCGGACGATTGTTGCCCTCCCGAGGGAAGGGATGAGAAAGCGATTAGCCCCACTGGTGGCTAACACCACAGTGAGGGCCCTCACTGTCTTCATCGCAGCCTCCTTGGTTAAAGGGAACCCTGGTAGTGACCCACGCCGGATCATTAGTCCAAGCAAGATAGTGCAAGATATAGACCTCTATCTGTTCGGACTCACGTATCGTAGTGCGGTGATCTGCGATTCACAAAACGCTGAGAACCCATAACTGGCGCGGCTATTAGCAGACGGTGGACGTCCAATGACATCTGTTAATGGCGTAATTGGACTTTTCATCATCGAGCAGAAGACACGATGTCTTGCCGTGGGACAATCCATCCTTGACCGGATCATTCTCGGATTGCCCCGGCGCCATTTGGTTGCACGGATTTCGCTCGATTATCATCGCCCTTTTAAGGCATCCTCTTTGCACAATCGATCATGGCCCAGGGGATGGAAGCGGAAGAGCGTTTAGCCGATAGCATATGCGTATGGAAAAAATATGGAAACGGAGCAATCTCTTTGTTCGTGCTATAAGCCATCGGCTATAAGCTCCTATTTCGCTGTTCGTGCTATCAGCCATACGCCTCTTGTCTTCCGATTGTCTTCCGAATGCCTGGTTGCTGCTGACTCATTAATTCATGCCCAAAGACCCTCTCACAGCGTCCGCACTGGTCAATAAGAAGAAGCGGCTCGACGCCAGTTCGTCGGTCCGCCCGTCACTCTTCGAGCCGGGCCGGAATTGCTGGCGGATCGAAGCAGCAAAACGGGCCGCGTTTCTGGTGGACGGCGAGGCGTATTACCGAGCCTTTCGGGAAGTGGCTATAGAGGCCCAACGATCGATTTTTATTCTCGGTTGGGATTTTGATACCCGCATACGGATGCTGATTGATCGGGATTCGGACGGCTTCCCTGATCAATTGGGTCAATTCCTGCATGCCTTGCTGGTCCGGCACAGGCGATTGCACATCTACATCCTCACATGGGATTTCCACGTCATCTATTTGGGCGAACGGCAATGGTGGCTGCCCTCCAATTTGCTTGTACAACGTCGTCTCCATTTTAGGAAGGATGGTTCTCACCCCGTGGGCGCATCCCATCATCAGAAGGTGGTAGTGGTCGACGATGCCATTGCCTTCGTGGGTGGCCTGGATTTCGCGCAGTGCCGGTGGGATGCGCGGTCGCATCGCGCTCAACATCCCGATCGTCGGCTGTTGTCCAATGATACGCCGTGTAGACCATTCCATGATGTACAGATGGCTGTAGACGGGGAGGCAGCCAGGATATTGGGTCGATTGGCTCGCGAGCGATGGTTGCGGGCCACCGGGCACCGTATCAA
>DAISKX010000609.1:0-2776 GCA_036820725.1 Nitrospiraceae bacterium | reverse complement strand
AATCTGATGCCTGCATCTGTTGCAGGAGGGCCCCATGGTCGTTGAAATTGCGGCAATACTCGTGGCGGTGGCCTTCGCAGTTCTTGTCGGGTACCTTGTTCCGCTTTTGATCCAAGTACGGAGGACAGTTGCCGAATCCGAACAGTTGATGGCACGAGTGAACAGCGAACTTCCATCTTTGATTGCCGAGCTCAGAGCCATGAGCCAGAATCTCAATGATCTGACGGACCAGGCGAGGAGTGGGGTGGAACACGCATCTGTGCTTCTGCACGCTGCGGGACAGTTGGGAGAATCGGTTCAGGTGGTTCATAACCTCGTCAAAGGATCCGGAGGCTCCTTACTCGCCAATATGGCCGGCGTAGTGGCGGGCTTGCGAGCGGCCAAGGACGTTGTGAAAGAGCGTCTCAGAGAAGGAGGGAAGCACAATGGGGGATGATCGCGGACCGTCATCAGCAGCGGTATTCCTGGGATTTTTGAGTGGAGCGGCGCTTGGGGCGATAGCGGCGATATTGCTGACACCACGGGCCGGACGTGAATCGCGTGAGATGCTCCGCGGGTATGCCAAACGTGCAGAAGATACGTTGCGCGATCTCGCCGGAGAGGCAGGCCATTCGTTCGAGGAAGCCGTTGAGCAGGGACGGGATTTCATCGAATCAAAGAAATCAGTCCTGCGTGAAGCGTTTGACGCCGGCCGGGAAGCCATCCGCCGCGAACGCGAACATCCTACCAGGGGAGATCAGAGGTCATCGTGACGTACGAGGTCGTCATCGGGGTTGAAGTTCATGCTCAATTGCGTACGCAGTCAAAGATGTTTTGTGCGTGCGGGACGTTGTTTGGGCTGGGAGCCAACTCTCAGACCTGCCCGGTTTGCCTGGGTATGCCGGGCGCCTTGCCGGTTTTGAACCAGAAGGCCGTAGAAATGGCGGTGCGTACGGGTCTTGCGCTGAATTGTACCCTTCGATCCCGGAATCAGTTCGCCCGGAAAAATTATTTCTATCCCGATTTGCCGAAAGGGTATCAGATTTCCCAGTACGAAGCCCCAATTTGCGAACATGGATGGATTGAGATCCAGGTCGGGACTGACCGAAAGCGAATCCGTATCCACCGTGCGCATTTGGAGGAAGACGCCGGAAAAAACGTCCACGAGCCTGCGATGGGCAGCGGTGTGGATTTCAATAGGGCAGGGACACCTCTTCTCGAGATCGTCACCGAGCCTGATTTGCATTCCTCCGAAGAAGTGGTCGTGTATCTCAAGACACTGCGTGAGTTGCTGATGTACCTTGGTGTCTGTGACGGGAACATGGAAGAAGGCAGCTTGAGGTGTGAACCGAACCTCTCCCTCAGACCGGTCGGTCAGAAAGCATTCGGGACGAAGGTCGAGTTGAAGAATATCAATTCCTTTAAATTCGTGAAGGATGCGGTCGAGTTTGAGATTCAACGGCAGACGAAGGTGCTCAGAGAAGGTGGTCAGGTTCGGCAAGAAACGCGGCTCTGGAATATCGATCGCGGCGAGACTGCGGTGATGCGCAGTAAAGAAGACGCTCACGATTATCGGTACTTTCCGGATCCGGATCTGGTGCCGGTTGTGATGACCGATGAATGGATCGAACAGTTACGTCCGACGGTTCCGGAACTGCCTTCGGTGAGACGACATCGTTTTGTCAAAGACTACCGGCTCACCGAATATGATGCCGGAGTGTTGACGGCGGATAAGGATACTGCCGACCTGTTTGAAGAGACCATCGCTAAGCAACAAGAGTCTATTGGCCTTTCGAGAGAAGTCTTGGGAAAGGAAACAGGCAACTGGATCATGGTCGAAGTGCTGGCATTGCTCAAGAAGGGCATGCAGGGTAGTGATCAAACAGCAGAAGATTCGTTAGCTATCACCGATAGTCCTCTCTCTCCGCCTAAACTGGCTGAGCTTCTGCTTATGAAGCGCAAGGGCGAGATTAGCGGACCGACAGCCAAATCAGTCCTGGAAGAGATGTTCAGGACGGGTCGGACTGCTGCCGAGATCGTCGCGACCAAAGGGCTCACTCAAGTGTCGGATGAAAGTATGTTGGAGAAGATTCTTGATGAAGTCTTGGTAAGGAATCCGGTGCAAGTCGAACAGTACAAAGGCGGAAAACAGCAGGTTCTTGGCTTTTTAGTCGGACAGGTCATGAAAGAGTCCGGAGGTAAGGCGAATCCTGGAAAAGTGAATGAGCTGTTGAAACGACGTTTGTCATCGTAACTGCAAGGAACTGTTTGAGGGGAGGGTACAGGAAGCATGAGCGCGATTCTGGACATTCGGGCACGACAAATTTTGGACTCACGGGGCAATCCTACCGTTGAGGTGGAAGTGACCTTGGAAAGTGGTGCGAACGGGCGGGCGGCTGTTCCCTCCGGCGCATCGACAGGGGAGAAGGAAGCCATTGAATTACGGGACGGCGACAAAAAGCGATGGATGGGCAAAGGCGTATCGAAAGCCGTCGCGAACGTGAGTAAGGCAATTGCTCCTAAATTGCTCGGTATGGATGCCTACAACCAGTCCGCGGTCGACCGTGCCATGATCGAATTGGATGGTACGAAAACCAAGGCTAAACTTGGAGCCAATGCCATTCTAGGTGTGTCGCTGGCCGTGGCTAAGGCAGCGGCCGCCGAAACTGGTCAACCCTTGTATCGATATCTTGGAGGGACCGGAGCCAGGACGCTTCCGGTCCCGCTGATGAACATTATTAATGGTGGCGCTCATGCCGACAATCGCCTGGATCTGCAGGAGTTCATGATCATGCCG
>DAISKX010000608.1:0-2796 GCA_036820725.1 Nitrospiraceae bacterium | reverse complement strand
AATGGACTGAGACTCAGAGACAGACCAAACAGGTCAACATCTCTTTGTTTGTGCTTCCCCTCTGGGCCGATGTGACGTATCTTGTGAGACATCACACGTAAATCGAATCACTTCGTGTTTCGTGCCCGCGCCACGAAGTCTTTGAGCCCGTTCAGATCCATGGCGCCCGGTTGAAGTTCCGTACCGGCGATGAAGCCGGGCGTACCAGTGATCCCAAGTTCCTTGGCCAATGCACGATTGCGATCGATCACAGTCTGCCATTCAGGGTTGGCCATGTCGGTTTCGAGGCGTTTCGTGTCGAGTCCGACCTCCGTGGCAATGTGCAAGACCTGCTCTTTGGTCACGTCTGCCTTGCTAGCCAGCAGTGCCTCGTGAAAAGCCTGATGCTTTCCTTGTGCTTTGGACGCCAGCGCGGCCTTGGCCGCAAGCTCCGATGCCTCACCGAGAATCGGAAAGTCTTTGTAGACGACCCGAACACGGGAATCGTCTTTTTGCAGTTGCGTCACAGCGCTGGCCGCGCGCTTGCAGAACCCGCAGCGGTAATCAAAAAATTCGACGAGTGTCACGTCGCCGGACTGGTTCCCGCTGACCGGTGAGGCGGGATCGTGAAGCAGGTCTTTCTGCCGTGCCGCAATAGCAGCTTTTTGTCGGGCCTTCTCTTCAACCTCGCGCTTGGCCTCCAGTGCCTGGAGCGACTGCTCGATCACCTCCGGGTGAGTTCGGATGTATTGCTCGATGAGTTGTTCCATGGACTCTTTGGTCTTCGCATCCACGGCAGCCTGGTCGGCCGATGCTTTGAGCGGAAGGCTGAGGAAAGGTAGTAAGGCCAGCAGCGCTAGTGGAATTTGCCCACCATGTTGACGATAGCTCATCATTTCTCCGTTCAGTCTAGGTATTGCTCAGACGCTTCTCGCATCGAGTCTGTCGTTGCGAAGGCCGTAAGGTTCATTGAATTTTCCTGGTACCGTCCGCCGGCGACTAGTGCCGCGAGCGTGCCCCCACCAGTGATGAGAGCAATCCGAATAGTCCAGCTCGTGCGCATCCTTCTCATCTGCTGCGTCCGATAACAAGTCCGGTCAATTGAACAGTCCACTCATGGCCATCCCACCTAAGGCGCTGGAGTCGTCGTCGGTATGGCACAGGGCACGGGGATCCAGCGCGGACCTATCTCTGCAGGGTTGGGCTGATCGGCTTGCGCATCTTGCTCTTGTTGAGCCGCCGACTGGCCCTCTTTCTCTTCCACACCTCGCGCGAAAATCCCGGATCGGGCCAGGGCGCCTGCTCCCGTATTGGGCTTCGGGATGGCCGCCTGAGGCTGCCAGTCATGGCCTGAGTACGCTGAGATTGTGTGATCGCCTGCGATGGTTGCGGTTGGATCATCATGGCTTGAATGTTTTGTTGATGGTTCAAGCCTTGAGACATCTGCTGGTTCACCTGTTGATGCTGTTTGACCAGTTGTTGTTTAAGGAAAGGAGAGATCGCCTTCCATGTTAGGGGGAAACGTTCGTGGTAGATCCGCCTTAATGCTTCCCGCACATCGTCCGGCACGTGCCCTCCAAAGCGATCGCATGTGCTGGGTTGAAGCCACGGATCTCTGTCGCAGCGGCCGGTACAATATATGAAGATTTTGCCTCCCGGCTCTCGGCTCGGCATGAAGCCCTCCTACGCTGTGATGACCGATTCGGGCCGGCGAGAACCCTCGCCCTCTGCACATGTGTCGCATAACATCCTCCGGTTGCACTTGTGATCGACAAGTCAAGACCTGGTAGCGCCATCAGGTTCTGTCCGAAGAAAAGTGTTCTTCTGCAAGATCAGACTGAAAGACCGACACTGGTTGCCTTCCGGAGTTCGGCGCATCAATCGCAGACGCGAAGCCATGCTGCATGTTGGCCAACGGCGTGAATGTGAGGTCAGATTGATATCCAACTTTTCGTATCTCGTCCGAGATGCAGTGCTCAAGGTTTCTTGCCACCCAGGAGTTCATTGGTCCAGGCCGTCGCTGCTTTCGGATCCGTCGGAGCCGGCTTCGTGCACTTTTTCCCGCGAACGCCATAACTGATCGTATTCGTGCGGATCGGGCAGGTCCCGAATGCCGTGCCGAACTGCACGACGCCTTCGATTACAGTCAGCACGCTCTGGCCGTCTGGTTGTACTTTGAGATTGAATTCGGTCTCTTTCACCGACGCAGTCGCCACCGGCGTTTCGACCTCGAAGGCCTTCGGCCCCTCTCCCACCGTCTTTGCCCAGAGTTCACCCTGACTGAGGCGCAGGATGCGGGTCGTCGGCTTATCTTTTTGCCAGCGTGACAGAATTTTAAACGTGGTGTCCTCATTCATGGCGACGTTGACGCCTTCTTTCAATTGAAGATATGCCTGGGTGCCTGGGTCGGTTTTGAGGACGTCTCCTTCGTAAAGGTTCACGGTCTTGCGCCCTTGAAGCTGCTCCTGGACGCCGTCCGTCCGGACAATGGTCAGCGTACCGATGGCATTGACGGCCCAGCCGATGGGGGCGTTCGCAGCATGGATTTCTTGCACGATGCCGGCCAGGCTCGCAGTGATGGTCAGCGCGACGATGAACAGTTTGTTTTTCATGTAACCCCTCCGTCCCACAGGAAATGCTGAATGATGAATCATTGGCTTTCAAATCTCGTCGAAGTGTTCTCAGTCTCAGAGAACCGATTGATTGATACACAGTTGACGTTTGACGCATGGCGGTTGACGAATTCTCTATCCGGCTCTTGCTTCAACGTGACACCACGACGCGAATCGGCTTGCGTCCGACCGGAACGGTCGCAAT
>DAISKX010000607.1:0-2817 GCA_036820725.1 Nitrospiraceae bacterium | reverse complement strand
ATCAATAAGCTGTTCAATCTGCAGCAGCGCCGGGACTTTCTGCACCTGTATGCCATCAGTCTGATGGCCGTCTTAGCCTCCGCTTCCCTGACAACCCAAGTCTGGTATGCCCCCGTGTTCCTCGCGTATCTCTTCGCGGGCATCTGGACGCTCCTGCTGTACCATCTCACCAAGGAACGAGAAGACGCGGCGACGGGAACATCGCATCTCATTCGCGGTACCGCACAGGATGTAGGACAGATTACGTCCCGTTTTTTCTGGACGACAAATGGCATGGCTGCCTGCGCGGTGTGTCTGACTCTGTCCATTTTCTTCATCATCCCGCGCGTAGGGATCGGCCTCTTGCAAAAGAATCGAGGAGAGAGTCTGCGCACGACCGGGTTCAGCGAAAAGGTGGACCTGGGCGTCATGGGATCAATCAAGCAAGATCCCAGCATCGTCATGCGCGTGGAACTGCCCGATAGTGAGTTCCCGAAAGGCAACTTCTACCTTCGCGGGATGGGGTACGACCACTATAATGGGAGATCGTGGAGCACTCACCTCCCGGCCCGTCGGCCACTCAACGAGAAACCGCAAGGTACATTCACCATCCGAACCAACAGTTCGCATCCAAGTAAGAAGTGGTCACCTGAAATCCGACAGGACATTATCCTCGAACCTCTCGACACGCCGGTTCTCTTCGGTGCACCGGGCGCGGCGTCCATTACTGGGGATCTCATTGGAGTCCAGTTCGATTCGATGGGCGCACTCTTCCTCCCCTTTCCGGCTTCGAATCGCACGGAATACACGATTCGTTCGAGGCCCGCCCTCCTCGACTCGCAGGAACAATCCGCCTCGGTGTTGCCCTATCCAGAGTTTATCCGGCAGCATTACCTCCAACTCCCGCCTCTGAGCCAACAGGTCGCGGAACTGACTCACAGTGTCGTGCAAGACGGTCATACGCCGTACGAAATGGTCACCCTTGTAAAACATCATCTCCTGACGACATATCGCTACAGCCTGGATCTGGAGGTCACCCAATCCAGCAAACCGCTCGAAGATTTTCTGTTCATTCGCAAAACGGGATATTGTGAACATTATGCGACTGCCATGATCATGATGCTGCGGTCCATCGGGATCCCTTCCCGTCTCGTCACCGGCTTTCTGGCATCGGAGTGGAATGAATTCGGAAACTACTACACCGTCCGCCAGCAGGATGCTCACGCGTGGGTGGAAGTCTATTTCCCCCATTCCGGCTGGATTACCTTCGACCCCACTCCGCCTGTCGCCCAAGCGGAGACCAATAGATGGTGGCAGTCGGTCGAAGGACTAGTGGACTCCGTACGATTGCGATGGGACCGGCTCTTTATACAATACAGCGCCACAGATCAGCTCGCGGTGCTGCAAGGCGTGCGAGAAGGAAGCGATGCCTTGCGGAATACTCTCTCTGATTCGTTGACCTTCCGGCTAGGCCCGCTCATTGATCGACTCAGAACGACTTTTACAGCGATGACCGCCGTGAACATCAAACAGGCGGCGCTCATGTTGGTGTTGATGATGACCGGGCTCTTCTTGCTGACAGCCATCCTTCTTAAGAAGCCATGGAAGAATAGACTTGAGGAAAACCGGTCGTCGGCACATCAGCTGTTCGCAGTGCGAGTCTACGGCCAGATGACGGACTGTTTAACAGCGCGCGGCATCCGGAAGTCTGCGCATGAAACCCCGGCTGAATTCGTACGACAGGTGGAACGCGAATGGGCGGCAGGATGTGCCTGCGTGCGGGACCTGACCGATCTCTATTGCCGCGTGCGCTTTGGACAACATCCATTGACATCAGAAGATGTCGCTGTCGCGCAACAACTGCTTCACCAACTTCAAGACCTGTGATAAATAGGCTCGCTACTCTTTTCTCACACTCCAACCGGCCTCGGCATTCGCCGTCCTCTCTAATGATTTCCAAAAGACAGAGAGGTCGACATTTCCGCCGGTAAGGATTACGCCCACCCTCTTCCCAAGCAAGAAGGCTTCCCGGCGCAACAGCGGCGCCAGGGCGACGGCACTCGATGGTTCGATGACCAGTTTGAGCCGTTCATACGCAAAACGCATCGCTTCTATAATTTCATGCTCTTCTGCGATAAAAAACCCCGCCACATGTTCCCGGAGGATGGGGAGGGTTCGGGTTCCTAGAGACGCGCGCAGCCCTTCTGCGATGGTATGAGGATCCGTCATCGGGACGATTCGATTCTCCTGTACCGAATGCATGGCATCCAACGCACCGGCCGGTTCACAGGCATAGATTTTGAGGGCCTCGTCGAGCGCGTGAGCCGCGACACACACCCCCGACAACAGCCCGCCTCCGCTGACGGGAGCTAGAATGACATCCATGTTCGGCACTTGATCGAATAGTTCCAGCATTGTGGTGCCCTGTCCTGCCATCACGGCCACGTCATTGTACGGGTGCACTAAGACTCCATGCAGGTTCTCACACAGCGAAACCGCAATCTGTTCGGCGCGCCGACGGTCGGAAGCCTCGTAAACGGTTGCGCCATAGTCAGTCGTGGCCTGCCTCTTCAGCGGATTCACCGGACACGGCATCACAACATGAGCCTGTAGCCCATGGAGTCGACAGGCCAGCGCGACCCCTTGCGCGTGGTTTCCGGAAGAAAGAGTGACGATAGGCCTCTCTGGTTCCTGGGCCGCTATTCTCGAGATGGCGTAATACGCTCCGCGAAACTTGAAGGCGCCGACGCGTTGGAAATTTTCACACTTCAGGAAGACTTTTGCCCCCGATGTTTCGTTGAGCTGGTAACTGGTCATGACCGGCGTAGCATGGGCGAT
>DAISKX010000606.1:0-2828 GCA_036820725.1 Nitrospiraceae bacterium | reverse complement strand
TGGAATTACCCGTCAGAACGGACAGCGAATCGATCCGGGATGAAAAGGTCAAAGTCCTGAAGGCCATTCCGCCGCTCGATGAAAAGAGTGTGATTCGCGGGCAATTCCTGGGCTATCGAAACGAGAAGGGAGTGGCGCCGGACTCCCAAGTGGAAACCTTTGCGGCGCTGCGGCTGGCAGTCAACTCATGGCGCTGGCAGGGAGTCCCTTTTTACATCCGGGCTGGGAAATGTCTGCCCGTGACCTGCACGGAGGTCGTGGTCCGCTTGCGGCGGCCTCCCACAATTTTTCCAACCTGCACTGCTCCGACCAACCATTTCCGGTTCCGGGTCAGCCCTGAGGTGACGATTGCCATCGGGACGACCGTGATGGACCAGGCAGAGAAGATGATCGGCCAACAACTAGAAATGATGGCGAGCCGCCGGCCTGACGCAGAAGAGATGGACGCCTATGAACGGGTGCTCGGAGATGCCATGGAGGGCGACCGTACCCTGTTCGCACGGGAGGATTATGTGGAGGAGGCGTGGCGAATTGTCGACCCGGTGCTGAAGAAGACCACCCCGGTCCACGAATATGAGCCGAATTCCTGGGGGCCGAGCGAGGTCGACGAGTCCCTGTCACCTGCCGGAGGCTGGCAGAACCCGATCCTGACAAGCGGACCCGGATTGAAGACGCCCAGGACGTAAACCTATCTCGCCGGCGAATGCAAAGAACCTCCTCGGCAAGAGTGAATGATCGCGCTATTGGTCATCTCCGAACCATCTGATAGACCGAAGCACGTTATAGAAGAGAGGGTTCCTAAAACTCTCCTTCGGCACTGCCGCCCTGGAATGATTCTAATCAAGCAGACCTGTTACTTTTGACTGTTCGCCGCCGCATTTTTCCTGGTATAAGGAGGGCGCATCGCCTACGCCTAGGCACTCACCGTTTTGGACCCTGCGATGATCGTCAGCATTAAGCCTTTCGAATACCATGGCCCATGGAGACGAAGCATGATACCGCATGGTGACACTATCACTCCTCAGATAGCCTACCGTAGGGGAATGTTGAGACCACTACCGGCAACTTTGTTGCTGTGCCTCATGACGGTGACCGGCAGCGGGTGCAAGCAGGAGGCCTCTTCCACTCCCGTGCAGCTCATCCCCGAGGTCGTGGTGACGGACGTGTTGGTGAAGGATGTGCCGGTGTATTCCGAGTGGGTCGGATCGACTGACGGCATGGTCAATGCGGTCATCAAGGCTCAAGTCAACGGATACTTGATGAAGCAGAACTACGACGAAGGCGAATTCGTGAAGAAAGGCCACGTCTTGTTCGAAATTGACCCCCGTAAGTTTAGAGCGGCGCTGGATCAGGCAAAAGGTGAGTGGGAAAAAGCACGGGCGCAGTTCGGAAAAACGGAACTGGACGTCAAACGCGATACACCGCTTGCCCAAGGAGGCGCGATCAGTCAGAAGGAGCTGGACGACTCGATTCAGGCCAATCTCGGCGCGAAAGCCTCAGTGGCGTCCGCGAGGGCGGCGGTCGAACAGGCTGAACTCAACCTCACCTTCTCCAAAATCACCGCGCCGATCGACGGTGTCGTGGGGATTGCCAAGGCGCAAATCGGAGATCTGGTTGGGCCTGGAGATGAGATGGCGTCGATGTCCACGCTCGATCCGATTCGAGTGTACATCAATGTCAGCGAGCAGGAATACCTCCGGAACGCCGAGAAGGTCCACCAGGCATATAAAGACCGCGAGGGCCTTAAGACCAATTTGGAGCTGCTGCTCACCGACGGCACAATCTATCCGCAGAAAGGCGCGTTCTTTATCGCGGACCGGCAAGTCGATGTGAAGACCGGAACGATTCGACTTGCGGCTCGCTTTCCTAATCCCACCAATATCCTGCGTCCTGGACAATTCGCGCGTGTTCGAGCCCTCACGCAAACCAAACAGGGCGCGCTCCTGGTTCCCCAGCGATCCGTGACAGAGTTGCAAGGCGGCCATCAGGTTGCCGTTGTCACTGCCGACAATAAGGTGGAAATCCGCCCCGTCAAGGTCGGTGAACGAACGGGCAACCTCTGGATCGTCGATGAGGGACTCAAACCAGGCGAACGGGTCGTGGCGGAAGGACTGCAAAAGGTCAAGGCCGGAATGACGGTGACTCCGAAGGCCGTCAACCCGACGCCGGAAGATCAGAAAACCTAGATGCCAGCCTGGTTAAGCCATTCTCTCCAATCATCGTGAGTTAACACACACAAGAAGCAGCATGGCGAAATTCTTCATCAACCGCCCAATCGTCGCGATGGTCATCTCGATCATCATGACGATTCTCGGTGTCGTCGCGATGATCCAACTCCCGATCGCGCAGTTTCCCAACATCGCTCCGCCTGAAATCATGCTGACAGCCACATATGTCGGCGCGGACGCGGTGACCCTCGAACAGTCCGTTGCCACCCCCATCGAGCAGCAGGTGAGCGGGGTGGACAACATGCTCTACATGTACTCCGTCAATGCGAACAACGGAGCGATGACGTTGCGCGTGAACTTCGATATCACCACCAAGCCGAACGACGACCAAATTTTGACGCAGATGCGCTACCTGCAGGCTGAATCGCAACTGCCGCAGGAAGTCAGGAACTACGGTGTCAATATCAAAAAATCGACGACCAGCCCTCTGGCTCTCTTTTCGCTCACCTCGCCGAATGGGGCCTACAACGACCTGTGGTTGACCAATTACGCCTACATCAATATCAATGATCCCATGAGCCGCGTGCCCGGTATCGGGCAGGTGACGATCTTCGGAGCCGGTCAATACGCCA
Organism: Nitrospiraceae bacterium; assembly: GCA_036820725.1. Classification (GTDB taxonomy): domain Bacteria; phylum Nitrospirota; class Nitrospiria; order Nitrospirales; family Nitrospiraceae; genus DASSBQ01. The sequence goes on along the minus strand of DAISKX010000606.1, from coordinate 28 downwards.
TGCGCTTCTGGGTGCGCCCGGACAGGCT
>DAISKX010000605.1:0-2844 GCA_036820725.1 Nitrospiraceae bacterium | reverse complement strand
AGATTGCGGCCGGACTGGCGGATAGGCCTGCACTGACCTTCACCGGCTTCGTCGATTTGTTGATCGCACGGGTGTCCGAACAACCTGAAGAAACCGAGAGCACACTAGCCGAAGAAACCCCAGGAGCAGTCCGCATTTTAACTATCCACAAAGCGAAGGGGCTGGAGTTTCCGATTGTGATCCTGGCAGGCCTTCATCATGGTGATGGGTCTCCTGCGGGACGGGACACACCAGTGGTGCTGCATGATTGGTCGACCGGGGTACTGGGACTCTCCATCGGACAGTCATGCAGCCTGGGGGCGGTGCTGGCCATGGAAAAATCACGGGTACGGCAGGAGGCAGAACGGCGGCGGCTGTTGTATGTCGGAATGACACGAGCCAGGGAACGACTCATTCTATCGGGCGGCCTGTCACAGCGGCGGTTATCGGGGGCGTTGTTGAATCTCCTGGCGGAAGCCGGTGGGCTCGCCCTCGGCGACGTGAACATGCCCGTTATTCAAATCGGCATGGGAACTGTGAGTCAGACGATTATCAGGGAGGCGGAGTGGATGCCGATGAAGCGCGCCCATATCTCGGCGCCGCCATTGGTAATTGCCGGGATATTGCCTCAGCCGGTCCGTTGGCAACACCGTGACCAGCTCTGGTCCACTGTGCAGTCCATTCCTCTCTCCACCTCTCCCTCCGACCGTATCGCAAAGAAAGACACCCGGCAGCGCTTTTCAGAGACGGGGAGACAGGGGGCCGTCCATGGGCGATTGATCGGGACACTCGCGCATCGGCTCTTGCAATATTGGAATTTTCGCGACGATCCCGGATTGCTTCTGGATAGTATTGCGAAGGTCTGTGGGCACGAGTGCGAAGCGGATCCCAGGATTGAGCGAGCGGTCATAGAAGAGGAGTTACGCACCATGTTTTCCACCTTCCTCTCATCTTCATACTACGCCCGGCTCCGGCATGCGACGATCGTCGGGCAGGAAGTTCCTTTTCTTGTTCCGTGGAATAACGGAAAACAGATTATGGAAGGTGTCATTGATCTGCTGTACCGACTTGACGGTCACTTGTGGATCGCCGATTATAAAACCGACCGCCTCGAACGCGACGAAGTCGGGCAACGGGCTGAGGTGTATCGCCAGCAGGCCACGGTATACACCGAAGCAATCGCGCGGTCACTCGGACAAACGAGTGCTGGCTTTCAATTCGTCTTCCTGCGTCACGGACTCGCCGTGACCATGTGAGAAAGGAGTGGCTATGACGCGCGTGGTTCTCGCTATCCTTCTGTTAGTGTTCGCGAGTGGATGCAGCAGCGCCAAAGTGCAGTTGAACCCCCTGCATGCCCCGGGAGGAACTGCCGCGGCGGCGGCACAACAGATCGAACAGGGAAATCGCGCCTTCGCTGCCCAGAACTGGACTGAAGCAAAAAGCTCTTACATAGCGGCAATCGAGGGCGCCCCTGCGCTAGCGGAAGCGCACTACAATCTCGCGCTGACCCTCGAACGTCTCGGCGATAAGGCTGAGGCTCGAAAGCACTATGTCCGGGCAGCCAATCTGGCTCCCGGCAACAAGGTCATTTGGAATGCTCCACCGCTTCGGAGGTTCGACGGTGATGCAGATCTAGATAAGAAGTCGTTCATGGATGCCAAGCCTAGATGAACCGCGGGAGCGGTTCGCTCAAGTGGAAGGCTCATGCGGCATAAACACAGACGATGGTACTCCCATGTTCAGCTACTGACCTAGGGCCTACAGGGATGAGATTTCGTTCAGGAATTGATCGAACCTCCGCCTGGTGTTCCAATAGCACTCACAGGCTTTCGCTTCCAGGCCCTTCCGATCTCTCACCGTCAGCTTCCCTCGCGCGGACTCAATGACGCGCTCTCCACTGAGCGTTCCCAGGACGTTGTCGATGCTTTGGCGGCGGACGCCAAGAATCTCTGACAGATTTTCCTGCGTGACCTGAATGTTCGTCGTCGCGGTGCGGTCTTGCATAGAAAGAACCCACCGAGCGCACCGTTGTTCTAGGGAATGATGCCGGTTACAGGTTGCTCCGGTGACGAGGTTTGAGAAGCGAATATCCAAGTATCGCCGGAGTCCATCGTGGAAAGGGCCAGGTTCATGGAACGCTTCAATGAGGTCTCCGGCAGATATCCGTAACGCTGTCCCAGGCAGGTGGACGTCCGTCCTGAGCATTTCATGCTGGTAGATATCGCTTGCGGGAAAGATGTTGGAAATGCCCACAATGCCTTCTCTACCCACTTGGTACAGTTCGACCGATTCTCCCTCGGCGGTAACCCCGAATAACGAAAAGACCGCCGACAGCGGAAAGTAAATGTATTCGATCAGTTGGCCTGGCTCATGGACAGTATCGCCACGGTACACGTGTACCATTTCCGACCATTCCACCAGTCGATCTCGGTCTTCCCCCGGCAGCGCAAAGAGCAACCGGTGACGTAAGACATCGGGTAGTTCTACTCTCATAGAACCACCGTAGCGCGCTTGAAGCTCTGAATGGAAGCAAACGCGGGTGCGATCACGCTGAATCTAGGGCCATTCCTAGCCCATGATGTGTTGTGTTTTGGAAGAATGCCTGCTGTTACAGGAGGTTACGCACGGAGATCACGATAGGATGCTATGCAAGAAAGGTATCGAGGCGATGCTTGATAATGTGATAGCACTCGCAGGCGACCGCCTCCAGCTTTCTGCGCTGTTCGATGGCGAGAATGCCGCGTGACGTGGCAATCATCTCCTTATCCCGAAGCGCGGCTAGGGTCTGCTCTGCACTCTGGCGACGTACCCCCAACATATCAGCGAGATGTTCCTGCGTGATGGGGACTTCGTCAGCCTGGCTTC
>DAISKX010000604.1:0-2847 GCA_036820725.1 Nitrospiraceae bacterium | reverse complement strand
CTCGGCCAAGAACGGCTCATCAGCTATGCCCTGGATCTGAAAATCGAAGTGGAGCCGAAGCTGGAAGGAGGCACGCAGGAACTCGTGACCGTCGCCATCAAGAAGGGCACCATGTGGATCACGCGCCGAATCGTCGAGGATCGGACGTACCACATCAAGAACAGGGATCAGAAAACGAGGACGGTGCTGATCGAGCATCCCTATCGCGCCGAGTGGAAATTGATGGAGCCCAGAGAACCGACGGAACGAACGCGCGACCTCTACCGGTTCGCCGTCCCCGTCGATGCCGGGAAGAGCGCGTCCTTCCGGGTCAAAGAATCATTGCCTGTGCAGGAATCCGTCCAACTGATGGACGGCGGCCTGAGCCAGATCGTCGTGTACCTCCAAGCCAAGGAAGTCAGCTCGAAAGTGAAAGAGGCGTTGCAGAAGGTCGTCGCGTTGAGAAATAAGCTGGAGGAAAGCAGAAGTCAGCGAACCAGACAGGAACACCGGATCGGGGAGATCACCAGCGAACATGGCCGCATCCGCGAGAACATGCAGCGGTTGCAGCAGAATTCCGAGTTGTATCACCGCTATGTGAAGAAGCTCGACCAGCAGGAGACGGAATTAGAAGGGATCAGGAAGACGGTGGAGAACGTCAAGGCGATGGAGGAGGAACAGCGGCGGGAGCTCAACAGCTATCTCATGGGGCTCGACTTGGCCTGAATGATTGCCGACTGTTTCTGAACGACGATGCACTTGCCCGCATTATTCATGACGGCTTCTACTCCAACCCTCGCCACGCCGCTGTGCCGATCTCCGTCGCTCGTCGTTCGTGAAGCGTCGCTCGTTTGCAGGAATGCGTCACGCGTCAGTCGCCAACCGTCAATCGAGAACAGCGCTCTCTTCACGCATGACCAATGACGGTTGACGCATGACGGTTGACATCACTTCACACAGGTCACTTGACGGTTGACGACTGACGCGTGACGACTGACGGTTGACGTGGCTACATCGCTTCACGAGGACCGCGAGCCACTTTTGCGATGACCATTCCGGCCAGGACCCAGGCAATCAGCAGGTCGGTCATTTCTACGATCGTGAAGCTCGTCGAGAATTTCCACCAGATCCAATGGGGCACATGCGCGATCACTCCGGATGTCAACGCGACGACTACTATAAAACGAACCCGACGCCAAAAGGGCGGGACCGCAGTTTGGAGAAGCAACCACGTGACGAGCGCCGCAGCCGACATATTGCTGAGGACGTTCAAGACCATCGCCTCGCCCATGTCCTGGGTCCCGTGCAGGCTCACGGCGGAAAACATGAAGGGTCCCTGCATCATGCGGATCATGCCGGCTGCTTCATCCGCTTCCTGTTGAGCCGCCGTCATACCAGGGTCGGACTTGTGCGGGTTCGGCAGAAGGTACATGCCCGATACTCCCGCGTTCGACACAAGCGTCTGTGCCAGGGCCGTTTCATCGGCGAATTTCTCTACTGTCATGTCGTGCCAGGGAAGAGCCATGTAGGAGAAGGCCCCCCATGCGAACAGCGTCAGACCTCCGAGCAATCCGCCCAAGAGAAGTGATTTGGCCATGAAGGACCTCCACCGTTAGTCCCGCGTTGCGGTGCGGGAAACGCTGCCAGGGTTTCCAGAACATAGGTCAGCCGTGATATCGGGGCAGTAATCCTAGCGCGGTATACCGATGTGGATCAACTCAGTCCCGCAGCTTCGCGCGACCTGTGTGAGCAACAGAATCTGAATCGAAGGCGAGGTCGAGGACGGAACGATCACAAGGGGGTTGGGGATGGTGTGGACCGTGCGGCCAACTGGTCAATAAAGATTTTGGCGTCGGTAAGGCTGGGAGTTGGACGGCTGGGAGAATTAGGCCTCCGCCATTAGGCTCTTGGTTGTCTGCCTGCGCATCGCCATCCGCTATGGTCTCAGGACCGCCTGCTTCCACTCTGGAAAGACCACATTCAGGCATTCACTAATCTCGTCCCTACTGATTGCCTCGGGCTGGAGTGTCTGCGCGCCTGTTGTTGGTAGTACCCATAACAGTCCGAAAGGACCAGGTTGCCCGCTAGCCGCACTGTGCCACAGACCTGTCCCATCACGAGCGCCCATTCGGCGACATAAGTCGCCAGTTGGACCGGCGTGAGGTCTTGGACACTGAACAGATTCAGCGCGATTGTGGAGAGCACGACCTTCAGATAGGAGGGGGACGGACCATAGCTGAAAACATATTCATGCTGTCCGGCAAACAAAAGATGCAGTCGTCCTGTGCCCTCATGCCACAATGCCCACAACGGTAACAACGTATGCGCTCTGGAGTCCCGTATCTGCGTCATCGCCGAGATGGGGATCGAGCTTCATCGGCCGACCGTTATTGATTTTGGGGCACAGAGTCATCGCTTGCTCGTATGGGCGTCGCGTCTCCAGCGCTAATGTCCGGCAGAGTTACATCAGGGACGATGACGGGTGACTCGAGCCGTTGCCATTCCTGCTCGCACCTGTCTGTTGCGCGAGCGCCAGCCGTTCAGCCTCCAGCCAATCTTCGTGAGCATAACCATCTCTGCATCCGCCTCGCTGGTACAGCTCATAGGCCAGCTTCTCGATATGTGTCCTCATGGCATCGGCCGCACTCTCGAAGACGGTCTCTTGTAGCGAAGGCTCAGGGTGCAGGTGTTTTGGATCACGATCGGTCGTGTCGACGGTCGATCCGCTTGCTCGTTCATCGATGTCGGTCGTTTTCTTGATTCGGCGTCGTGCCATATGTAGAACCTCCATGCTTGGTGCTGACGACTTCTCCCATTCGAGAGGAGAACGTTGTGTTTATAGGACGCGCGCGCATGGGATACCGAGCT
>DAISKX010000603.1:0-2849 GCA_036820725.1 Nitrospiraceae bacterium | reverse complement strand
CTGCCCGCCGGCATAGCCACCGAACATGTGGGAATATCCGAAGAGTCCGGCTGTTGAATCCTGGTATACCTTTTCGGCCGCCCAGGCGTTCGGATTTGTGTTGTCACACAGGGACCACAATTGCCGGCGACAATAAAAACATTGGCCGCACGCGATGGCAAACGGAACGACCACACGGTCAGTCTCGCGTAACGAGGTGACGGCCGAGCCGATTTCCACGACTTCCCCCATGAATTCGTGGCCCAAGATGTCTCCCTGGCTCATGGTCGGGTTATAGCCGTTGTAGAGATGGAGGTCGGACCCGCAGATGGCCGTCGAGGTGATTTTGATGACGGCATCGTGAGGGTTGAGAATATGCGGGTCCTCAACCGATTCAACCCTGACATCCCTTGTTCCATACCAGCACACTGCCTTCATCGTGCACCTCGTTTCGCTCAGAAGAGAAGAGCTAATGGCCTATGGCGTATGGCACAAGCAAGTCCGCATCATCTCTTTGTTCGTGCTACCAGCTATACGCAATCAGGCTATACGCCCCGATTCCCCTGCGATCATCCGACCTTGATAAGACCCTGTTCGATCGCTACGCGCACAAGTTGGGCAGTATTGGCGACTCGCAGTTTTTTCATGAGGCTGGCCCGATGCGCTTCGATGGTCCTCGCGGAAATCCCCAAACGGTCGGCGATTTCCCGATTGGAATATCCAGTCCAGACCAGCTTCAATACCTCTCGTTCGCGCGGCGTAGGAAGGAACACCGTTCGTCCCTTCTGTTCGCCTGTGCGTCTCGACTGCGACGGGGTCTCTTTTTTAAGGAGACTGGGTCTCGCCTTCGAGGAAAAGGTTTTCGTGATGACTGCTCCTCCGGACTTCATAAGTTCTGCCTCATGACGGTGGTGACTGGAAAGCGGGCGTGCGACCCGACCTTCCCCTTGGTTGACCAGCAGTGGTGGGGATTTCTCCCGTCTCCATGATCTGTTTGAAGCGGCGCAGATCTTCTTCAATCTGCTGGCTTGGCTCCTCGCCGAAGAGCTTCGCAAAGGCCACGCCCGCCGCCCCACCGATCGGATCGTATTCCAGTTCGACGGTCACTTCCGTTCCGCGATCTCCCGGAGCGGGTGAAAACCTCACGGCACCCCAGTTTGCAATGTCGGCGCCATCACAGGATTGCCACGCAATCAAGGTATCCGACTTTTCATTGACGATTTCCGCGTCCCACTCGACGGCCAATCCCGCGGGGGCGCTGACACGCCAGTGGGAGCGCCTTTCCGACAGGATCTCCACGGATTCAAGGTGCGTCATGATCTTGGGAAGATTGCGAAAATCACGCCAAAATGCGAATAACTCATGAGCGGGACGATTGATCGTCATGCTCTTGATCACCTCCACTCTCTGACCGCCTTCCTGCGTATGCACAAGCCTGATCCCAAGGGCGCGGTAGACCGGATTGCGACCGGTGGCGCCCAGGTAGACGAGCCCGCTACCGATGACAGCCATGGCCAGCGCATTCCAACTCCCCCGCTTCACTAATCCTTGGAGCACTAAGGCGGAGCCGGTCAGCCCGTACAGCAGGCGCTCGATGTCCCCGACGTTGTGCCGCTCAATGGATGGGTCGCTGGAGGATGCATTTTGGGGATGTGTCAAGTATTGGCTGATCCCGCTTGAATTCATGACCGTACCCTCCGGTACTCCAACTGCCTGATGCAGACTGGAATGCAAACGGCGAGCCGCTCAAGTAGAGGTGGTTCGTAGAAGTTTCTATGTTTTTGCTGTGACCTGCCGGACAGGTTGTCTATCCGAGGACAGCTTGCCTCCCCGGAATCAGGAATCCGGATTCGCGAACGTATGCGTCTTGAAGATCCGATAGAGGTAATACAGAGAAGGAAACAGCAACAAAGCTCCGATCGCCAGGCTCCACAGCAGCAGCTCAAGGGTGGGAACCGGAGCCGCGGCATCAGACACGGTCAGGTCCGGCACGACGAGATAGGGATATTGTGACCAGGCCCACCCCAGCAGAATGAGAATGACTTGGAAAGCTGTGCAGACGCGAGCCGCGGCATACCACCGGCGGAGCAGGGAGATTCCTGAGGCCAGAGACGCCGCGAAGGTCGCCAGAAGCGTGAGCTGCCCGGCGATGGCATGGACCAGACCATCATAGATTTCCGGTGCCCCGCGCTTCGATGCGATGAACACCACAAGGCCGATTACGGTGACGACGAGCCAGGTAACCAACGAGCGTCTGCGGAGATCCTCCTGCAAGGTTGCATCCGACGTTTCGAGCAGGAGGTAGACCACGGCCAGATACATGAACAAGACGAGCGCGAAGACACCGACGGTCATGGGAAACGGGCTTAGCCAGGGCTGGACATAGGATTCGTAAAACGATTGCGGCTTCAAGCTCAAGTGTCCCGCAGCAATCGTCCCGATGGTCAATCCCAACATGAGGGGCGTCAAAACGCTCGAGCCGCCAAATACGCGCATCCAGAAGACCTGAGCCGGATCGTTTTGGTTGCGGTGCGCTTCGACGTCATGGGTGCGAAAGGCGAAGGCGGAACCGCGTAGCACGATGCCCACCAACATGAGGGTCAGAGGAATGTGGAGCGTCGTGGAAATCAATGCAAAGGCCTTGGGAAATGCCGCGAAGAGAATCGTCACCACCAGGATCAGCCAGACATGGTTCGCCTCCCAGATGGGTGCGATCGCCCGGTCAATCAAGGCCTGGTGTTGCCGCCGGCTTCGTTCGCCTGCGGGAAAGAGCGTCCAGACACCGGCTCCGAAATCAGCCCCTGCCGTCAGGACGTAGAAGATCAGCGAGATGAGAATTGTGGCGGCGAGCATCAGTTCGAGGGACATGT
>DAISKX010000602.1:0-2856 GCA_036820725.1 Nitrospiraceae bacterium | reverse complement strand
GGGTGAGAGTATGCGATCAAAGCCGCCGTGGCTGACTACAAGAAGCGCGTTACGGCGCACGTCTAAAAGATTCCACAAAGGGAAGGGGATGAATCATGGCGAACGGTGAACACAGTCACGAACTCGTGAAGCCTCACTATTCGCTCAACTATGGCATACGATGCCTTTTTTGAAATTTATGCCGACGTCGACCCCAGCGTTTCCTGTCGGCGCTGAGCAGCGCCGGCACGTATGCCAAAGCCTTATGTAAGAAAGAGCGGATCATGCAGACACTCGATATCGATCGCCCTGAAATGCCCGAGCTTCAGTTCGTACTACTGGTGACGGCGCTCTGCACATCCGGACTTGTCCATTGCAATGTGACGGAACAGTTACGCAACGAGATATTTGACCGGTGTTGGATCCTCATTCACGAGGATCCGGCGCCCACCACGGTGGAGGAGCGGGTATTGGATCTTCGATCCTGGACTGAAGTGACGCTCGACGCGATGGGAGAGACCATTCGGAGTATGCTTGGAGATGCCGGGATCCGAACCTTGGCTTGGGAGCATGCACCCAGCGTAACGATACGCATCAGCACACCTGCATCTCAACCATTGCTGGATCGGTTCCAGCAACTCTACCCGGCTCCCAGCGATCTGGCAGACAGAGGACTGAACACGCCTTGATGCATTGATAGAATACCAACAGCACGTTTGTCATAGGGATCAAGGAGACCTTCCAATGGACACTGAAGACAGTCATGTCAGGCAGTTACTCGGTGAGATTACGGCGTTGGTGACGGCATTCCCGCCGGCCTTGGAACACCGTGCTTCGCAAATTGTCGCGAGCGGAAAGGATTCGGAATTGGCAGACAAGCTCATCAAGGCAGCGGATGTGATGCGAGACAGTGGAAACATGTATGTGACATGGGCACGCCATTATGCAGGACTCTCTGAAGGAAATAGCGAGGACGTCGAAGAGATAGAAGAGGCCGGGTTCAATGTATAGGTCACCCATCAGCAACTCACAGGGTGAGGATGACAGCGGTAGATCCTTAGCGTCCCGAACAAACGGAAGAAGTTATCAAACAGACATTCCAACCTGATCGATGTGGCACATTGGGAGAGATCAACGATGAATTCACTCACTTCTCCGGAGAAAGACGCTCTACAAAAGAAGCCACTTAAACGACGGAAGAGCAGACTGGGTGACGCCCCACGGCCGAAACAACAGAGGAACGATCTTACCTGTAATGAAGCGGATGTGGATGACCTTCTGTCGACAGGCGAGTTAACGTAACGAAGACCCCTCGCGGCTGACACGGTCTTTAACAGGTTGGCAGCCCCCCTGGTGGGAATGCGCCATCAGTGCATCGCGGACGAATGAAACCCGATTACTGATTTGGTTTTGACGATGTCCCGCGCCGGATCGCCGGGCTTTAGTCGTGAAGGACGATGTTAAGAAGGGAGCTGTGTACGTTCAATGTGCCGTTGTATTCGATAAAGCCGAGTTTCCGGAACTTGTTCATGAAGAAACTCACACGAGAACGCGTCGTCCCGATCATCTCGGCAAGGGTTTCCTGGCTGATGTTAGGAATACACACTTGAGGTTCGCCCTCTTTTCCAAACCGCGCGAGCAAGAGAAGGGCGCGAGCCAATCTTTTCTCGCTGGAATTGAACAGCTGATCTACCAGGTCTTCTTCGATGCGCATGCTGTGGGACAAAAGGTAGGTCGTAAAAAATTTGGAGAAGGAGGGTTCTTCGCTGAGGATGCGAAGCATCGTTTCTTTGGTGATGCGCAGGATACTGGAGGCTTCAAGGGCAGTGGCGGTAGATAGGCGAATGACCTGACCAATGAGGCACGATTCACCAAAAAAGGCCCCCGCTTCCAACATCGCAACAACGGCTTCTTTCCCCTGCTTCGAGACCACGGTCAGCTTGACCTTGCCTGTCTGTATATAAAAGACGGCGTCCGCGGCGTCTCCTTGAGAAAAGATCGTTTGCTTCTTTCGGGATGCGAGAACATTCCTACCCTCTCCGACTTTTGCCAGGAAAGATTGGGGAGTGAAGGGGTGATGCGGTTTTGGAGCCATGAGAGTCTAGAGTCTCGTGTTTGCGAAAAGGGACAACGAAGATTCCTGCATGATGTGACGGGCGTGATTCCTCAACCAGTTCCGTCCTCGAAGTAAACAACTGCCCTGAAAGGTCGAAGACCTTGGATATCGTGGGTGGATTATACATGGTGCAGAATGAACTTCCAAGGCAGCCCACGGACGCTGTGAAGCCAAGGAAGGGTGGTTTTCTCATTAAGATCTGTCCGACCTCGTGCGTCTGGCCGATAGCGGACAGAATTGCGTGCATTTCTGATGACATGCACCTTGCCCCGTTGCCTTTCGTCCTGACGACTCTCAGGGCGATTCGATGTCCTTCGCCCGAAATTCCTGCAGGAGCGCAGTGGTCGCCATCCGTTAAGAATTGCCGTGGCAACTGAGCTGTATTGATCAGATTGCGAACGGCCATCGGCACATACTACACGTGCCTCGGTCATCATACGAGGCATGCAACATGGTCTCAATTACATTGTGCGGGAAGGGAGTAGTTATGGAAATGGCAACGTATCAACAGTGGTCGCAGGGCGCGCGCATCAAGTGGGGCGCCATTTTTGCCGGCCTTGCGGTAGGCATTGCGGCGCAAATCATATTGACGTTGCTCGGATTAGCTGTCGGCGCATGGTCGTTCGATCTGCGAGAGGCGCAACCGGCGCAAGGGATTCCCTTGGGCACGGGAATCTGGACCGGCGTGTCTATACTCATTTCTGCATTCATCGGAGGCTATGTGACCTCGAGATCGTCGGGAGCTTATCTTCGGATTGATG
>DAISKX010000601.1:0-2858 GCA_036820725.1 Nitrospiraceae bacterium | reverse complement strand
AGTCTGAATTGTTCGGATATGAGAAAGGCGCATTCACAGATGCCAAGAAGGGCAAGCCGGGACGGTTTCAACTGGCGGACCGCGGGACATTGTTTCTGGATGAAATCGGAGAGATGAGCCTGACGGCTCAAGCCAAGCTGCTTCGTGTCCTCGAACACCATATCGTCGAACCACTCGGGGGGGTACGGGGGACAAAGGTAGACATCAGGGTGATTGCGGCGACCAACCAAGAACTCCCGGATCTCATCAAAAAAGAGCGCTTTCGGTTGGATCTCTACTATCGGCTCAACGTCTATCAGCTCAGGATCCCCCCCTTGCGGGAACGACCGGAAGACATCGAACCGATACTCACTTCGTTTCTCGACACCGCCCGGCGAGAGCGGGGCAAGCGGCTACACGGCATCACGCCCGATGCACTCGCGCTTCTGCAGCGTTATCGCTGGCCGGGAAATGTACGGGAACTTCATAACGCCGTCGAGTGGATGACCATCAGTTGCAAGGAGGGCGAGATCACACCGGAACATCTTCCCGGCACGTTGAGGAGTGCCGGGGCGGAGTTCGCCCCGCAACACTCTGGAGACCGATCATTGCTCTCACTCGGGCTCTCGGTGGAAGAAATCGAAAAGACCATGCTGCAAGAAGCCTTGCAACAAACCGGCGGCAATGTCTCGGAGGCGAGCCGCCTACTGAAGGTCACACGGAACACGCTGCGTTACCGCATGGCCAAGTACAATCTCAAGTGAAGCAACGGGTCCATGGAACAGCCACACGGCGCAGGCGGCCTCCAGAAAAAATTCTTCTTCTCTCTGCTCGTCGTCGGTATCGTCCCGGGAATCGCCGCCCTTATTGCGACCTATTTATACAGCACCGCGGCGCTGAAAGAGGCGATCGGCGAAGGGTTCCAGGAAATCGCCCGGTCTACAGCTATCCGTCTCGCCTCCGCAGTCGACAATGAAATCGATCGGGCCGTCAGGCTGACCCTCGTACCGGTCCACATCAAGCAGCGTGTCGCGGCTTCAAACGCGCGCTATCGCGAACGAAACGAGTCAAGTATACGCCGCCTGTTGTCGGAGGGCGAAGCGAATTGGACCATCAGTGCGAATCAGGGCGACGAATCCCCCCTCACCCTGACCACACGGTATCTCGAAGAATGGGCGCAGCAGGCGGGACATACCGTTCGCGTCATGGTCGCCGATCTGCAAGGCGCACTGGTCGTTTCGACGGATCGTCGCACCCGATACCTGCAGGCCGATCAGACGTGGTGGAAGGAAGCCATGGCTTCGACGCCGAACAGTGCGTATGTGAGCTCCCTCCTCCTCGATCCGCAGCTCAACGATTATGTATTCGAGGTCTCCGTCCCCATTCGAGATGAGACCCATACGAACGCTATCGGCGCAGTAGGCCTTGTCATCCAGAGGGATGTGCTCACCAAAACCATTCTCCCGATTCACATCGGCGATACCGGCCACGGCATGTTGCTGGATACCCAAGGCACCCCGCTCATCTGCCCTATGCTCCCGCCGACCTCGCACCTGATCCCTCAACAGTTGTTGACCAAGCTCGCCGTTGCGCAACCCATCTGGCTTGTCGCTGAAGACGACGCACATGGAGGGAAGGATGCGATCGTCGGAGCGGCTCCGGTCAGGTTTGCCCACGCGCTCACTCCGTCCAGTTTGAACAGCGATCGGTGGTACGCCTTTGTGCGGCAGGCTCCCGAAGAGACCTACGCTCCGATTTATTCCTTGCTTCTCACGGTGGGCATGCTCGGGCTGGCACTCGTCGTCACGCTGGCGTCTTTGGGATTCGCCGTCGGCTCCAGAATCGTGCGCCCTCTCACCTCATTGCAGCGAGAGGCGGAGACGATCCGACAGGAGCTCGACCATAGCTTACCTGAATCGGCGATGCCTCCGATGCTGCTGCCCCAAGCCGAGTATCGCACCGGCGATGAGATTGAGGACCTCGCCAGAAGCTTCACGGCCATGCGATGGACGCTTGAGGACAATCTCCGGACCATCAAGCTCCAACAGAATGAACTGGTTCGCCGTGAGAAGCTCGCGTCCGTCGGGCAATTATTAGCAGCCCTCGCCCACGATCTCCGCAATCCGCTCGGTGTGATTCGAAGCTCGGCACAGTTGGTTCTGGAAACGGACCAGGACCAGTCGGTAAAAGAGGAGGTGGCACGCTATATCATCGAAGAGGTGGACAAATTATCGCACCGCATCAATGACTTTCTCCGCTATGCGCGGCAAAAGCCTCCGGATCTCCGGATGGTGGCGGCTGATGACGTCGCACGCTCAGCCCTTGGACAATGGAAGGCCCAGGGCGGCTTAGACCGCCTTCATGTGCAGACCGCATTTGGAAGGAACCTGCCCTCCGTTCACGTCGATCCGGAACAGGTGAAAGAAGCGCTGGTCAACCTTCTAATCAACGCCCGGGAGGCCGTGCCGGACGGCGGTCGGATTACGCTGACCACCACGACCGGCCAGAACGGATTCGTCGACATCGAAGTGAGGGATACGGGGTCCGGCATTGCCGCGGACAACTTGTCTCACATCTTTGAGCCATTCTTCACCACGAAAGAGTATGGGACCGGCCTCGGTCTCACGAATGTGAAGCGGCTGGTCGAAGACAATGGAGGGTCTCTCGAGGTCACCAGCAAAGAAGGACAAGGCAGTGCCTTTGTGTTGCGGTTTCCGATTGCCTCCTGATTTCTCGACCCCGGTCCAGGGGACTTGTGCCGGAACCGCGACGAGGCTAGAATTGTCCTCAGCGTAATACCAGGTGAACGCGCATGTTCTGGGAAAGTCGCCAAACCAAGAATAAGCAGGACCGACAGTGTTCCTTCTGCGGCAAGCGGC
>DAISKX010000600.1:0-2869 GCA_036820725.1 Nitrospiraceae bacterium | reverse complement strand
ATGTTGAGCTCACCTCCAATAACCAGATAGGCACCGGTCCATAATATCGCTATGGTCGTGACCTTTTGAATGAATGCGGCCACCTGGCTAGCCACCGTCATCAGACTAGTAGCTTTAAAGCTCGCGCTCACATACCCTGCAAGTTGCTCATCCCACCGGCGCTGTAATGGCGGCTCGACTGCCATGGCCTTTACAGTTTGAATCCCACTCACAGCTTCGACCAGGAAGGACTGATTCTCCGCCCCGCGGTTAAACTTCTCGTTAAGCCGGGCACGGATGATCGGTGTAATAACGAAAGAGAGGATGGCATACAGGGGCATGGAGCCGAGAACGATCAATGTGAGGGAGGTACTGTAAAACCACATCACAACCAGAAACACGACGGTGAAGACGACATCCAACAGGACTGTGATTGAATTACTCGTGAGAAATTGGCGAATGTGTTCGAGCTCGCGGACGCGGGCGATGGTGTCGCCGACACGACGGGCTTCGAAATAGGTCAGCGGAAGCGAGAGGACGTGCCGGAAGAGCTGTGCGCCTAAACCCACATCGATGCGATTCGTGGTGTGGGCAAATAAATAGGTGCGAAGACCTCCGAGCAAAGCATCGAATACCGCGAGGGCCACCATACCGATGGCGAGTACATGAAGGGTGGTGAAACCCTTGTGGACAAGCACCTTGTCGATGACGACCTGCGTGAACAACGGCGTCAGCAGGGCAAACAATTGCAACACAAATGAAGCGAGGAGCACCTCGCCTAGTAATCGTCGGTACTTGACCATGACGGGAATAAACCAGGAGAGATCGAAACGCATATCCTGATGGCGAAGGCCGGCCCGCTTAGTGATCAACACCAACTCTGCCGACCATATGGCCTGGAACTCGGTCCTCGGAATGATCAACGGCCGCTCCCCCAGTGGGTCTTGAACTAGAACCTTGTCTGCCTCAACTTTGGCAATAACCACATAGCGTCCGTCGGTCATCTTGGCGATAGCGGGTAAGGGTGCACACCCCAACTCATTCCAACTACTTCGTATTCGAGCGGCTCTGAAGCCTAGATGAATTGCCGCTCGCAGGAGATCGGCTTCCGACAAGATATGACTTGTTTCACCAAACTGGTGCTGAAGCTGAGCTCCGTCGGCTGGAACACCGTGGAAACGGGCCATAATCAGGAGGCAGAGTAACCCTGAATCTGGTTTCACCGGTAGTGACAAGCGAAATGACTAAGACTTACCGGAAGGCTTCCGCTTCAGGCCGATGAGAATTTGGGTCAACTGCTGCTGCAATCTGATGAGAGCATCGAGAGGAAGGGCTACACGGGTGGCAAGGGAACCTTCCATAATTTTGGGTAAGGCTTCCCCTTTTTGTGCTCGCTGCACGATCGCGCCAAGAAGTGCCGGCTCGATGAATCCGAAATCTACATACGCAACACCCTGGGCAGTTCCAGCATACGTATAGTTTGCAAGAACAGGTTGATCAGTGTGTTCAACGGGCTTAAGTCGGACGTTCAACGCAATGGCACTGGTTCCCCTCGTCATTGTCCCTGTTTCTTCAGACATCTCGTTCCTCCATTTGTTAAATATCGTGACAGCATTTTTTTACGGCGGAACACAAGCGCCGAATGTACAAATGCAGCGGCCATTTTTCTATTACCCAAAGGAATGAAGTACTCGCCTCATGACGTCTCCTCCAGCCCAATGAGGGATTTTAGCTGGGACACAGTCACGGTACAGTGGCACTTCAGTGAAAGGAGGCGTCCATGTCCGACTTTGCAGAATACACGTTTCTTTTCAGCCTTCTCGCTCTTGCCGGCATTACGATCATGACGAATGTCAAAGTCGAATTGTGGTGTGAACGATGGCTCGAGCGCACCTTCATGCATCCTCTTGCCGAGGAAGGGACTCCACCCGCGTCACCCCGAAAGAGAAAGGCGGCATAAATCATTGATTACCAATGGGTTCCATCTACGGGAATATCGTCGATTTCCAGTTCATTGTGCATTCTATTATTCCAACGATGAGGTCCAGGGAGCCGGCACGGTCTGGAATCTCTCAGTAGGCGGCTGGCGAGTGGACGGGACCTGCGAGGTGAAAAGGGGGATGGTGTTTTCGCTCTTGGTCATGCTTCCCGAGTACCATAAGACGGTTATTGTAGAGCGAGCGATCGTTCGCTGGACCCGCGGGCTTGAGTTTGGTTTACAAATCGGTGCAATTCATCGCATGGACACGAGTCGTCTCAAACAGTTCGTCAGCTCGCTTATGTGATGTGCTCGCAGATCCAGCGGTCCGCCGTCCCATCTCGCCAGACTTTATACCTCGATTGACCACGCCGAGAACCTGCCACACCTACGGCGCCATCAACCTTCCTTTCGAATTTGTCCCAATTCACCCTGTTGACGACTATAGGCCATCATCCTGTCCCTACGTCAGTAGGGTGTAGGAATCGCAGTTGTCAGCAGACATAACAAGGTTATCCATAATCGGACCTTTCAAAGCCGTTATGACCAGTTGGGTGTTCTGCTAGCCCTCGCCATCGAGAAAGGTAACCGACGCTCTCGCTCCTTCGGGGTAAACCTACAGAGTAATGTCAGGCTCAAGACTGACTGCTATTCTCCAAACAGTCAGATTACCGATGCTTGAGATCCGCTAGGAAAGGACAATCATGAACAATCGGTATAGTGCGCGGACTCCAGTCAAATGTGTCCTGATGTTTTCAGCAGATGGAGTTGTGGGAGAAGGACGTGTACTGAATCTTTCGGTTCCGGGCTGCCTGATCGAGACGTCAACCAAACTAAAGGTCGGACAGTGCCTGCATTTGCAATTGCGCTTTTCAGAGGGCCATGCGCCCCTACGCATTGCATTGGCAATCA
>DAISKX010000599.1:0-2870 GCA_036820725.1 Nitrospiraceae bacterium | reverse complement strand
CATCACGATGATCGTCTTAGCAGCATCCACGCTTGGCCCCAGGGCGCCGAGAGCCGACACGCCGCCGCCGAGTAATCCCCCTTCCAGCAGGACGGTTATCCACTGCCCTCCTCCCAGGGTCACGAAGGCATGGGCAATCGGTGAAAAGAGTTCCGTGACTGTTCGGCTCAACAGTCCAACCAACACGCTGGCGACCACCACACCGGCAAGCGCCCCCAGGAGTCCTCCGATGATTCCCATCATCGCCGCTTCGCCCACAAACAAGATCCCGACCATTTGTTCGGACATGCCCACGGCGCGAAAGATTCCGATCTCGCGCCGCCGCTGTGCGACACTGAATGCAATGGTGTTATAAATAAGAAACACTCCCACCAGCAGCCCCACCAGGCTCAAAACCGTCAAATTCATCTGAAACGCCCGCACCATAGTCTCGACCTGCTTCCCACGCGATTCCGGCCGCTGGACGATCACAGACGGAGGAAGGGCACGTTGCACAAGCGTCTGGAGACGATCAACCGGTTGGGACGGGGCGGTGCCCAACTCAATTCGGTCCAATCGCCCCACGAAGCCGAATGTTTGTTGTGCGGCCGCGATATCCATGACCGCCATCCGCCCCCATACAGACCTGGCCGTTTCCCCTGCTTCAATCAGACCTCGCACATGCAACGTGGCTTCGCGTGATCCGACGACCACGTGGATCCCGCTCCCGATTGTGAGGGCCCACTCCGCCGCCAGATCCTGTCCCAAAAAGAGTCCGTCCGCAGCAACCAATTGTTCTAGATCTCCGACCGGAGACTCCCCATCCCGAATCCGGAACGCTTGCCGGCTGGTTGCGTCCAGGAGATCGATGCCCAATACCTGCAGAGACTCATTGACGTGGGGCCCCGTACTAAGACGAGCAACGATTTCCAATACCGGCGCCGCCGAGGTGACGCCGGGCACGGACCGAACTGAGCGAATGAGGGTTTCGTCGAAGCCGAGTTCTCCGCCGACGACCTCAAGGGAAGCGGATCCGGCAACGGCCGAAACCGTATTCTCAAACGATCTCAACACTTCCATGTTGGCCGTTCGGACGGACACAAACGCCGCCACCCCTAAGGCCACCCCTATCATGGTCAGGAGTGTACGTATAGGTCGCTCCACCATATGAGCCAGGCCGATCCGAAACAGTATCGCGAGGTACCCAGACCTCATTGTTTGTCGCCCTGTGGCAGCAGCCCATCAACAGTCATCTAGTAGCTTTCCTTTACAGATTTTTTATCACATGCTAGAGTACGTAGGAGTATGGCGCTGAGGTGGCGTCCTTATGGCAACATCACATCGCTCGAAGACGCGTCAGAAGGGTCGCCCGGCACGAAAAGCAGGAGGGTTGACTCCACGTCAGAAAGAAATTCTCAAACTGGTTTCGCAAGGCCAGACCAATCGTGATATTGCACGCCGGCTCGACATCAGTGTCCGAACGGTTGAAGTGCATCGCTTCAACCTCATGCGCCGGCTGAAAGTACGCAACGTGGCTCAGCTTCTCCGGCAGGCGCTCCTCCGCGGTTTCCTCTCCAAGAACTTCGCCTCTCGTTGAATCATGACAACTCCTTGAGCCTTCCGCGGCAATCACCGGGAGAGCGATAGGTTTTCGTCTCCAATACACGCACAAGTTCACGTTCTACACGCTCGAAGACGGACGCGCCTTCTTCGACGAGTTGGGTTCCAATTTGCACCGCCGAAGCCCCGCACAAGAAATGTTCAAACGCATCCATGCCACCTGCCACGCCACCCGTTCCGATGATGGGACAGCTCCCTCCAAGCAGCCGCCAGAACGCGCGGACGTTGGCGAGCGCGACAGGTTTGATGAGAGTTCCTCCGAGGCCGCCGAATCCGCCTTTCGGTTTGATCACGACGGTCTCTCTGTCCGGGTCAACGACTAGGCCGTTGCCGACCGAGTTGATGAGGTTCAAAAAGTCCACGCCTGTCCGTTTGATCACCTTGGCCATGATGCTGTGATGCGCCGGATCAAAATACGGAGGCAACTTCACTCCCATGGGAACGGTGATAATCTTGCGCACACGGCGTAACAGCCGCTCGGAATCCTCCGGGTCATACCCGATCTGCGGCTTCCCGGGAATGTTGGGGCAGGAGAGATTGATTTCGATCAGATCGGGTTGCGATGTATTGATGCTCTCGGCGATGGCGATAAAGTCGTCTTCACAGAGTCCTGCCACGCTGGCAATGACCGGCTTGTTGAATCGTTTCAATTGCGGGATCAGCTCCGCATAGGTTTTGTAGCCGAGGTTCGGCAAGCCCATTGAATTGATCGATCCGCCGGCGATGCGGATGTACCGGGGCTCCGGATTGCCCTGTCTCGGCTCGAGCGTCATGGACTTGGTGACAATCGCGCCGGACCGTGAGCGTCCCAATGATTCCAGCTCTTCGCGTGTCACACAGAGCGCTCCGGATGCATTCATCAAGCAGCTCGGAAATTTCACACCGGCAATCGTCGTCGACAGGTCCATGAAGAGCTCCTACACAGGATGCGTGTATTGGGTAACCTGCCCCATCAGCCGCCCATCTGCCATCTCCCAGACAGAGTCCGCCGCTTGAGCCGCCGTCCAGCTGTGGGTCACGAGCAACACGGTATGCCCGAACTGCCGCGAAAGGAATTGCAACAGGTCGATGATCTTTCCGCCGGTCTTGGAATCCAGATTCCCCGTCGGCTCATCGGCCAAAATGAGACGAGGTCGATGCACAATCGCGCGCGCAATAGCCACACGTTGCTGTTCACCGCCGGACAGTTCGCCTGGCGAATGGTCTCGCCGCGCCCACATGCCGACCGTTTCCAACGCCTCTTGGACACGCTTGGCCACCGTCCTCCCTTT
>DAISKX010000598.1:0-2882 GCA_036820725.1 Nitrospiraceae bacterium | reverse complement strand
ATTGAACAGCTTATTGATCATCAAGACGATCAGGAAGTGAATGCCTGCGGACAAGAGTTCCTGAGAAATCCATAGAAGGTCGATCCAGAATGCGGCGAAGGCCGTGAGCAATACGATGTTCCACGTCACGGGAGAGAGGCGTAACGCCGCGAGCCAGGGACGCTGGTGGGTGCCGACCACAAACTGGGCGAGGCACAGGACATAGGCGGCGGAACCGAGCGCGAATAGCCACGTCGGCACATCGGCTGTGAGAGCCAGGCTGCCGAACGCGGCGCCGGCCAGCAGGATTGAACTAAGGTAGAACGCGCGATCGAGACTCATAGACGACGTGTTTGCTTCCGGTTACCGTGATGACGCAGTCTGTGTCAGACAAGTGCTCCACTGCGGGATAAGCCCACGGAAAGATTGCGATACGCATACTGTCTTCCGATGGTGGCATCGGCTGGTGAACAGTCCGGCCCAGCGCTTCAGACGTGAGAGGTTCCCGAGGCCGGCACATCGCGAGTGAGCGGAGAATCTCAGTGTAATGGTCCTCACCGGTTGCAAACGAAAATGTCTCGTTGCCGATTATGGCTTGGGTGAGGTAGTTGCGTTGATGGAAGTGCGTGAGGAGTGAAGCCGTCACGGAGACCGCGTGCTCGAAGTTGTCTTCATCGGCTACCGGTGATAATAACGATAAGAAGATCGTCACACGTTGTTGATCCTCAGCCTCTGTTTCCTTAATCATGAGCTTTGATGTCCGAGCCGTCGTCATCCAGTGGATGGCCCGCGAATCGTCGCCCGGCTGATACTCTCGAAGGTTGTACAGTGCCATGCCGGGACCACGTCGGACGAGTCCTTGTTCCTGTCCGAGGGGGGCGAGGACTTGCGAGAGAGCGGCGGGAAGGGGCGTGAGTTTGGGACAAACCGTGGTGGTGGCCTCCAGAGAAATCAGGGTCTTTTTGTGAAACAGTCCGAATGGGAATGGAGTCGCTGCGCGAAGACCTGTAAGCCGGTAGATGCCGCGGTGTCGGGCGACCAATGAATAGGTGACGAGGATCGATGAACAGGGCGCCACATGCGCCACAGACATCTTGCGGTCGATATCGTGTCCATCGACGACATCAAAGAAACGCAGTGAGAAACTGGGCAGATATCGTTTTCGATTGACCACAAGGATGGATACTGGGACAGGGGTGTTGGCAAAGATGTAGTCGGGTAGTTGCCGGCGGAATTCCAAACGACGAAGGCATATTTCGGACAAGAGGCCCGACATCACGATCAAACTCAACATCATGGCCAGCAATAGGTAGAACAAATTGTTTCCCGTGTTCACGGCGGCCACTCCGACGGCCAGAGTAAAGATGAGAAAGCGTGTACCCTCGGATGTGAATATAAGCGAGCGGTTACGAAACAGCCGGGAGAAGAATGTTGAGGGGATTCGCCACATGCTTGAGCGGTCGATGAATCACACAGCCGCGCGTGGATGATGCTGTCCGCGGGTAGTCGATACCCTACACCGGCACGGGGAGGCTTTCGAGAATGTCACGGATGACCTGTTCGGCCTGGTCAAAACTTCGAGTCCGTATCCCTTGCGACCGATTCAACATCACGCGATGAGAAATAATGACCGGGGCCAGCTCTTTAATATCGTCAGGCAGACAATAGTCCCGGTGACGGACCAGCGCCAACGCTTTGGCAGCCTTGCACAGTGCAAGAGCCCCGCGGGTGCTCACGCCGAGCGCCAACAACTCGCTTCGTCTGGTTGCGAGTACGATCGACATCAGATAATCCATCAAGCTTTCTTCGAGCCTCACCTTTTCAACCTGATCCTGCAGATCCAAAATATCCTGAACTGTCAGGACGGCCTGAATCTCATGCGCTGGATGCAGAGATTGGGGACGATCGAGCACTTTCTTCTCTTCTTCCGGGGCGGGATAGCCGATACTGACTCGCATCAGGAAGCGATCCAGTTGGGATTCAGGGAGCGGAAAGGTTCCGTGATATTCGGCCGGATTCTGAGTTGCGATGACCATAAAGGGTTGGTTTAACGGATACGTCTGGTTGTCGACGGAGATCTGAGCCTCGCTCATTGCTTCGAGCAAACTACTTTGTGTTTTTGGCGTGGTCCGGTTGATTTCGTCGGCGAGAACGATATTCGCGAAGATCGGACCAGGCATGAATTCAAAAGCCTGTTTCTGCCTGTTAAATACCGAGATGCCCACGATGTCCGATGGAAGAAGGTCGCTGGTGAACTGGATCCGTTTGAACGAGCAATCCAGAGAGCGCGCCACGCTATGAGCCAGGGTGGTCTTACCCACTCCGGGGACATCTTCAATCAACAGATGTCCTCGCGCCAGAAGACACACGACGGCCATCTCAATGACGTCAGGTTTGCCCTTGATGACACGGGCAATGTTGTCCTGTAGTGCGTGAATGGATTGTATAGAATTCACAATGGGATTTCACCGAAGGGGGCCAGGTTCGGGGCCTGGCGAGCTACGGTCGAAGTCTAACAGAGGGTCCTGAGACCGTCAATTTTTCCGGCTAATCTGGTTGCTGGGTGGTAATCGAATACTCGAGGGGTTTCAGGACGCAAATGTGAAGTCCGGCACAAGCGTGAGAAACCACGGCGGGGTTTCCTCGGCCATGTGTTGAAACGCTCGTGCGGTGCTGCTTGCGGGAATGCCCGGAAAGGTGGCGCCGCGACGAACGACCACATATCGAAAGCGAAATGGGTCAGGATGGTGATTCAACACCGCGGAAAAGGCATGACGCAGTTCCGTTAGATCTGAGAGATTCAAGGAGTTGCCGATCGGCAGATCGTTCAGTCGCTGGTAGACGGTTCCTAAAGATTCCGATAGCACAGACGGCGTAAGCAGACGGTCGGTCGGCCGGGCGTT
>DAISKX010000597.1:0-2883 GCA_036820725.1 Nitrospiraceae bacterium | reverse complement strand
TATATACCTATTATATATCTTCAGAGTAATATAGTGTCAAATAATATATTTACAAATGTATTACTTCAGTGATATATAGATATATAGGAGGGCGTGGTTATGGGACGTGTACCGATTACAGTAATGGGCTATCGGTGTGAACGATGTAGCCATGAATGGGTTCCGAAGAACCCTAATAGCGAGCCGAAGGTTTGTCCGAAGTGCAAGAGTCCATGGTGGAATCGCCCACGAGGGCCTATGATGACCTATGATAATTTTCGCTCCAAAGTGGAACACGTACTGCGGTCGGCTAAAAGCGAACTGACCTGGACAGAGATACGAACCACGACTAAACTGCCGCAGCTATTCCCTAACAACCAATGGGTTCACCGGCTCGAAAAGGACATAGGTCTGCAACGTCACCGAGACGCCCACGGAATCATCCGATGGCGGATAAGGTGAACCATGTTAAACCTCTTAAGTTGCCCACGGTTTCCACTCGCCAGCAAGTTGAGAATAAAGCTCTCTGGAATGAAATGCGCTACCCTGAAACAGCGGATTTTTTTACCATCGGCTATACCGGCAAGCCTCTTACAAACATTCTCGATCTTCTCATAGCGCATGGTGTCAGGACCCTTATTGATATTCGCCAGAACCCGGTGAGCATGTATCGACCAGAGCTTGCCAAAAGTAATCTAAAAAAACTCGTTGAACAGCGTGGAATGCACTACGCGCATGTACCCCATTGGGGGGTTCCGCGTGATATTCGAGCCAAGGCGATTGATACCGGCAATCGTGAAGTAATTTGGGAGTGGTATGACGAGCATGTAGTTAAGCCATACCTCCGTAATAACCTGCACTGGTTCCTGAACGGCAATGAACACCCGGTAGCCCTCATGTGCGTCGAACTAGATCCAAACGAATGTCATAGGCATCGCCTATTCATGGCACTTGAGCACATGGGATTGCGCGGCTACGACCTCTGAGGCAGTAATGCTGCCAGAAAAGAAACGAATCCTTGTTGTGGTGCGCACTTATCCGACGCCCGCGCAGAAAGGAATAGAAGTTTCATGCACGGCAGGCATTACAGACGATGGTCGGTGGATACGGCTATTTCCAGTTCCCTATCGGCTTTTGAAGTCACATCAGCGATTTAGCAAGTATCAGTGGATTGAAGTCGAGACTAAAAAGGCGAGCGATCCACGGCCAGAAAGCCACACGATTTCAGTAGAATCGCTCAATGTTGCATCTGATATTCTCTCAACTGATGGCGGTTGGCAGGCTCGTAAAAACATCATATTTCCTCTCAAGGCTCATTGTCTTTGTTGCCTGAAAACCGAACGGGACAGAAATTACTTTCCAACATTGGGCGTGTTTCGGCCCAAAGCGATTCGGCGGCTCGTAATCGAGCCTGATTCCCCAGAATGGACCCAGGAACAACGTGAACGTCTGGGCCAATTAGATATGTATCGCCAAGCACCCTCAGAGGAACTAGAAAAGATTCCAAACAAATTCAAATACGAGTTTCGATGCGAAGAGGATGGCTGTTCAGGGCACAGTCTGATGTGTACGGATTGGGAGATGCTAGAGTCGTGGAGAAAATGGAAACAAGAATACGGCGATGGCTGGGAAGCCAAATTTCGCGAACGATACGAGCACGATATGATTGAAGAGAAAGAGACTTACTTTTTTGTGGGGACGCACTCCAGTTATCCGCAGGAATGGCTTATTGTTGGGCTCTTCTATCCCCCTCGTCCTGCTAGATTGCCTCTATTTGACGGTCTTACCGCTTAGGCTTTCTGGCAGGCTTCTTCTTAGTAGGCTTCCGTGGTACGAGAGTGCCGCCTATGGCAGCTTCCACCACTGAACGAGCTATGGCGAGAGGATCGGTAGGGTTCTTCTTGGGTTTCTTTGGCATGCCTCATCATGCCAGAACAGAAGTGTGATTGTCACGTGAGCGGAGATTCAAACTTTACCAGTACCCTCTTTTTATTGTCAACCGATGTGTGACTACTCACATCACGCCTTGGTACAATTTTCCAACTTCAATGGTCAACAGGGGAAACGTTTGAATGAGCACCTCGATGCCATCGGCTAATACATACTTCAATGCGGTAAAGGATATTGAAGGCTGGTTTTATGAGGAAGATGCGTTCGTGTTCGAAGCCATCTGTAGGATACAGACGAGCAATCAGATTAACGGGGACCTCTTGGAAATAGGCACCTATCAAGGCAAAAGTGCTGCATTTTTGGGATTCCTTTTGGAGCCGAATGAACAGCTGGTTGTCTGCGATTTATTCGAAGAACAGGGGGTGAACGCGGAAAACCAAGCCGAAAAGGCGGCCTGGTATTCCTCGTTGACCAGACAAGAATTTGAGCGGCGGTATCTGCAAGTTCATGCCCATTTGCCGCGAATCCTCGCCTGTCGGTCGAGTCATCTTACGCGTGTCGGGAATCTTTCTCCGACTTTTCGTTTCATCCACATCGACGGCAGCCATCTGTATCAGATTGTGAAGCAGGATCTTCAAACCGCCTCTGAACTCTTGAAAAAGGGGGGCATTGTCGCCATCGACGATTACAGAACGGCGCATACCCCCGGCGTGGCTGCCGCAGCATGGGAAGCAGTATT
This sequence comes from Nitrospiraceae bacterium, assembly GCA_036820725.1. Classification (GTDB taxonomy): domain Bacteria; phylum Nitrospirota; class Nitrospiria; order Nitrospirales; family Nitrospiraceae; genus DASSBQ01. The sequence goes on along the minus strand of DAISKX010000597.1, from coordinate 275 downwards.
ACTCGGCAGCTTGATTCCTCTCTGTCTCACGCCGCAAAAGATGTACGCCACATGCAAGCATACTGATGTCGATTGGTTTAGAAAGCTCAAGGAGTGGGGTCAAGCGCAGGATGAGTTTCACGTCGCGATCGAGAAAGTGGGCGGCAAGCAATTACTCAACTTAAGTAGGAGTGCCTCATAATTGGAACCTCCGGCGACAATGGCCATCGGTTGCATCAGATGCATTAGCTAGAACTTAGTCTGACAGTCAGGTAGAGTCCTCCCCTTCACGGAAG
>DAISKX010000596.1:0-2901 GCA_036820725.1 Nitrospiraceae bacterium | reverse complement strand
AACCTACCCGCCAATCGAGACTCCGCGTTCCTATAAATAAGATCGATTTCAGTGGGCATGGCTTCGCGCCATCGCCCCGGTTGCAGATCCCCCAATCTAATCGGTCCAACGGCAATCCGCACCAGTCGCAACGTCGGATGTCCTACCGCGGCGGTCATCCGCCGCACCTGACGGTTCAAACCTTCGCGCAGTGTGATTTCCAGCCAGCTAGTCGGCACATTCTTGCGAAAGCGGATCGGCACAGATCGTTCGGGTAATGTCGGTTCCTTCACAAGTAAGCGCACCTCGGCCGCCCTCGTCCGTTTATCGCTCAGTACGACACCCTTCCTCAACTGGTCGAGCGCGCCCTCGTTCGGAACACGTTCCACTTGCGCGAGATACACCTTGGGAAGTTTACGCTGCGGATCAGTGATCACGTGTGCCAACGCTCCATCCGACGTCAGCAGCATGAGACCTTCGCTCTCCCGATCGAGTCGGCCGGCTGCATAGACACCGGAAATCCTCACATAATCGGCCAGCGTCGGCCGTCCCTCCGGATCAGTAAAACAAGGCAACACTCCATAGGGCTTATTAAATGCGATCGTACATGACCGGCCCACCTTCCTCCGGTAATGAATACTGGCAAGAGTTTTTCCTTCAGTCGCCATGCAATCCAGGAAGCCCGTCGAGGCTGGTGGCATTTTTCTCTTGTCGATAGGTCTCGAGGCCTTCCCACCCTTTGCTTGTCGACCATTGCGTGAGTTGCTCACGATCACGCTGGTAGCGCATGAGTGGCACTGTGAAGCTGCAGAAATCCACGATACGTTGAATGACGATGTGCACAATCGCGCAGGTGCCAGGATGGGGAGGAAGGAAAGTGCTGCCAGCGCGTTGAAGGTGGATCTGCCGGTTCGATCACGTCACCACGCCCATGCAGACGTAGATTTTTTGGCGAGCCCTCGAACGCACAAAACATCAACACAATCCGTCCGTTCTCCTTCAGGTGAGCCACGGTCTCAATTCCGCTCCCGGTGAGATCGAGATAGGCCACCGTATGTGGATCTATGACGGCTAGCGTCTTGAGTCCTTTAGGCGAAACTTTGATCAACCCGTCCTGGCATATCGGCGCAGTGCCGACGAAGAATACCGGCTGGTGCCTGATAAACTCGATCAACGGCTCGGTCAGCACCGGGTACGTTCTGTCCATGCTATTGTCTCGTCACCTGACCGCTGTCGTGATATCAAACTCGTCTGCCAATTATATCTACGCTCAATAGGAACTCTGTTTGTTCACCATACAACAATAACAGAGCGCCGGAATCAACCATGAGCTTCGTATGGCACCTCCTTCACAATTCGCTATTTTGACTTACGTACGGGGTGGATGCATACGAGTACCGTTAGACATCACGTCCCATCGATCCGCAAGAAAGCCAAAGGGACCGCTCCGGTTCGTTAGAGATTCGGTTCCAGGGGAGTTGTGGAACGGGCTTCGTATCGGCTATTCTGTTGATGCGGTTCAGATACGGATTTTTCTCTATGCGACGTTTCATTCTTACACATGCCCTATTTGCAGGACTGGCATGTGGAACCCTGTTGGTCGGAATCGTGGAAGCAGGAATGACCCGCGTGGCTATCATGTTGAGCGGAGAAGGCTGCACGGCCCAACGACAGGTGCTGATTGATGCCCTGAGCACAGTCCGGGGCGTCGTGTCGGTTGATGCACGGACCATCCCCGACCATCTTTTGGTCGATGTCGCACACGAAGAAGTGATCGCTGAGCAATTGGTGCATACCGCCAATAGCGCCATCTCCTCGACATCCTGTAAGGCAGAGGAGATGAAGTCCTGTATTACCGCCGATCTGCCTCACCAGTAATCCGACTCCCCTACGTCTCACGCCTCCTCACCACGGCACCTGTATTGAAGCCCTCTACCTTACGGCAGGATTATGCCTGTATCTTTTCGCCCCTTGTGCTATAGGAATCCCTTCAGAGCCGGGAGACACTGCGCCTTTTTGATCGGGGATCGCCGGCCAAGGTACCATGGCCGGTCCTTCATCTCACTTCATGACCTCTATGTGTTCCAGCCAGGGGGCTGATGAAAAAATACGGTATATGCTTCGACAACAACGCAGTCAGTGTGCTCAACCGGTTCCCACGCCAACAATCGCTCCATACCGCCCCGATACCACCCTGGTCAGGCATCATTATTTGCTCAGGCTCTCGTCCCGATTGTAGGACCGTGCTACTCACCTACAACTATTCGCGGGTGAGGCACGTCTCAGCACATGATGTCATGACTTCTCGCTGCCTTGCGCAGTGTCTGAGGGCTTTTTAAAATGGGGTATCCGAAGCACGCTCCACAACCAACAAATACAAGGAGTACTGCCATGCTACGAGCGAAGACCTTATGGTTGCCGATAATAGGTTTCCTGTCGTTCAGTCTGTATCTCGGAGGTTGCTCGACCACAGAAACGGTGAGTAACTTTCTTTCCTCTACCAGTGACTGGTATGGCCCGGACGGACTCCCCAAGGCCGAGCATAAGGTCGACCTGTTTGTCGCGCTCAGTTTGGACAACCTGAAGGACGATCTGGCAAGGGGACAGGGCGAATATCTCATGGCGTTGCAGACATTGCTTGCAGTCGCACCCGATCGACGCGGCAAATTCCAGTCTCTCCTGCAAGAGAATTATTCTCTCATTGCAAGCCAAGATAGAGCGTCGGTCGCCAAATTATTGACCGCTTTGTCGCATTCGTTGCATTGAGGCGCGCGAGACGATGAATAAATCGTCTCAAGCTTGCGCACGGGTGTGAGGTTCACGACGCGCTGAATAAAGCGCGGCATGTTTGTGAACGCCGCTGAGGTCCACGGCGCGAAGAATAATGAGCGCCACGTTTGGGGACGCCCGCGAGTGGTGAGC
>DAISKX010000595.1:0-2910 GCA_036820725.1 Nitrospiraceae bacterium | reverse complement strand
ACCGACCGGTCGCAAAAGTGAGTTTGTCGTGAATGAAGTGATGTACCAGCCGAAGAATGCGCAAGACTTGCAGGCGTTCCTGGCTATGTATGGCGGAACGGTGCTGCGGGACGGCACGCCGTTGGTGATTCCGGACTATGCCAAGTCCAGCCTGCCACCGGTGTCCAGCGGATGGTATCTGATCCGGATCGATCTCTCGCGGTCGACGCTCGACGATCTCACACTGAACATGGAGACGGGCGGCTCCCATGGCCTCCACCTGTTTTCATCGGAACCTGCGGCTCGTCTCGGGGCGTTGCTTGCTCGCGAGAAACTCCGCGGTGGACGCGCAATCGGACCCAATTTTCTCCTACGTCCCGCCGCCGTGGAGGAACATCCGGATGGGGCAGGCGGCTTTTTGGATGCGGAACGATGGTGGTGGATGACGGAGGACGACGATCTGAACACTCCCGGCGATCAAGGTCTCTCCGTCGGTGTGGTGCGGGCATGGCGCTATCTCACCTACCAGCACGTGCCGGCGCCCGGAATCTGGACACCGCCCGTCGTCGCCATTGTCGATGCGGGCTTTGATCTCGATGCAGCCGGGATGCCCGCGAATGCGCAACCGGATTTTTTCCCGTCCCGCCCTCGTCAGATCGACTTGATCGACTTCGACGGCAATGCCGGCGGTGCCAACACCGCCAGTTGCGGTGGACCCTGTCCCTGGCATGGCCAGGAGGTCGCCGCCATCGCTACCGCGTGGCATTCCAACCGGTTTGGAGGTGCGGGCACTGGCAGTCATATTGCGTGGCCCATGCTCATCCGCGTCGATTATTCCGCCTACATGATGACCGATGCGATCCGGACGGCCGTGTTGAACGGCGCACAGGTCGTCAGCATCAGCGTATCCGGTGGCTGCAATGTGTGGGATTGGATCTGCAGTCTCCCGCCCGACGACATCTATGCGACGTTTGAGCGTGCCGCATTGTTCGCAGCCAGTAGCGGAGTGATCGTGCTTGCTGCGGCAGGCAACGACGGCATCAACCTGGATGACGATGACGCGATTCCCTGCGAAACACAGACGGTGATCTGCGTCGGGGCAATCAATCGCAGCAAGAATAACGCCTTCAACCATGGGTCCTCGGTTGACATCTGGGCGCCGGACGGGATTTTTTCGACGGTCACCCCGCCTCGTGTCGGTCTCAATGGGGAGAGCGCCATCTGCTGTTTTAGCGGCACCAGCGCCGCGACGCCGTTCGTCGCCGGCGTGGTGGCCTTGATGAAAGCGCTGGATCCCGATCTCCCGTGGTTCCGCGTCGACGAATATCTGAAAGCTACGGCGAACCCGAGCCCGGACCCGAAAGTGCGGGGGTACATCGACGCATTTCGTGCCGTCGAACGTGTCAAACGCAATATGCCGCCTACAATTGACATCACGATTCCAGGTAACGGCTGGAGCCTCTCTCACACCAACAACGCCTATTTGCATGCGAACGTGGCCGATCCCGAGCGGGGCAACGACTTCCTCGGCACCATCGTTTTTACGTCGGATCGCGACGGAGAACTCTGCCGCACGACTGGATATGTGACCGGGTGCCAGGGCCCGGTCCTGAGTCTCGGTCTGCATGTGATCACCGCTCAGGCGTCGGACTCTTACGACGGCACTGCCACCGCTTCTGTTTCCGTGGCCGTCATCAATCAGCTGCCGATCTCCCGCATTGTGTTGCCGGCTGACGGCTCGACTGCTTTCGCCGATCAGTTCATCAACTTCAGAGGGTATGGCTTCGATTGGGACGAGCTGATTCAGCCATCGAATGTGGTGTGGACGTCGAGCATCAACGGAACACTCGGATCCGGGCAGGAGATTCAGGTGCCGCTGAACGTCGGCACCCACACGATTACCCTGACTGCGACCGATTCATTGGGGCTTTCAGGTCAGAGTTCTATGTTGCTCACGGTGCAAGCCGCTTCGGGCTATCCGACAGCTCAGATCCTGGTTCCTGCCAACAGCACCGGCGTCGGGCCCGGCACTCCCGTCACATTTCAGGGTCAGGGCACCGATCCCCAGGACGGGCCCTTACCGGACACGGCGTTTTCCTGGTACTCGGATGTCGACGGCTTTCTCGGAGACGGTGCGACCTTATCCAAGACGCTCAGCGGTCCCCCTGTCCCCTGTAACCCTGAAACTGTTATTCATACGATCACGTTGAAGGTGCGCGATAGTGACGGCCATGAAGCGACCCATTCCATCACAATGTCGGTCGGGTTTGTATGCTGAATAGGTGTTTCGGGCGAGGAAAGAGGACTGCAATTCTCTGCTGGAGTGCTGACCGTCCCGCACCGTGTCCATCTCCCGTCCAGGTCTGTCGTATGGAGATGGCTACGGGAGAGACGGTTGTGTTGCGAAAGGTGTTCGAACCAACTATATAACGGCATCGCACTGTCGCCATAACATTCGTTGTGGACTTCAAACAAGAAACTGTCCAGGTCTGAGACTGCGCTCAACGTCTGCCTTAGGCCGCGTCCTGGTATGCATTCCAGGAACAACCAACATTCTTCGCATGGGAGAGTTGTGCCCGTAAGAACGACTCATGTCCGCAATAACCACCAACCGACGATCGTAACAATGATAGAACCCACAGATAGTGCCAGACTGATGATCACCGGGAACTCATCCCTCATGTGATGCGGCGAACGCTTCATGATCGGGACACCTTTCATCGACGGTAGAGCGGTTATTGCGATCGTGATCCTTTACTTTTTCGTGTACCTTCCGGTGGATGGCCGAGATCCACGCTCAACGCATGTCCTGTGATCGCATAGCTGCATGCGTAACAGGTCCAGAAGGCGCCGGTGGATATCAACATCTGCTGCTGGCATCGTGGACACTGTCGTATTTTCATATCTTACTCATTTCTTTCTAAGGTTCCC
>DAISKX010000594.1:0-2912 GCA_036820725.1 Nitrospiraceae bacterium | reverse complement strand
CTATGATTCAGCACGTGGCCCGCGGCATGTTCGGCGCCGTCATTGTCGATCCGAAAGATCCCAAGGCCTGGCCGAAAGCGGATCGCGAGTACGTACTCGTACAATCCGAGCTGTACAAGAACCCGAACGATGTGCAGGGCATGTTCGACCGAAAATTCGATCACATCGTGTTCAACGGCGGGGTTTTCAAGTACCACCCGTTCGTGACCGGGGGCCACGCCTTAGAAACCAAACCGGGAGAGAGAGTGAGGATTTATTTCGTCAATGCGGGACCGAACGAGTTTTCGGCGTTCCATCCGATCGGCGAAATCTGGGATCATGTCTATGAGAGCGGCAATCCCGCGAATAAGCTGACCGGTGTCCAAACGCACGTCGTGGGACCAGGCAGTGCGGCGACGTTCGATGTGATTGCCGAGTCCGCAGGCGCCTATCCCATGGTGACCCATTCCCTGACCGGTGCGCTTCGCGGCGCGATTGCCGTGCTCGTGGCGTCGCCGGACGCCAAGCCGGCACCGTTGATGCCCCATACCCCCTGGACGCTGGAAACACCTCAAACGGGAATCACTCCAACCAATCCATAGACTCCTTCAACGAACCGTTCGAGAGGTGGAGGAGGCGGCTCAAACGGAGCCGCTCCTCCACCCTGCACTGTGAACCGACGACGCCACGCTACATCGTAACCTCCCGACGCTCGCACAATATTCCCTCGCATGGTAGATAGCTAGCGGCAGACTGAATACAGGAGGGTCGTATTGCAAAGGCGTTTACGAGTCGGCCGACTGCTTCTTCTTCAAGCTGGGCTATGCCTGGGAATAACGATGCCGGCATGGCCGCAAGAAGCTATTCTCCACATGTTTCCAATTCGCCCGTTCAATTTCGATGTCGGATTCAGCCAACGCACATTCGCTCCCGACAACCGGGTCATCGGCATTCAAGCTGGCATCACGATCCTGCATCATCCTCGGGAAATTGCCGGTGCTGCAGCACATGGTCTCGCGTGTGCGAAAGAACTGGCAACTCGTCACCTTAGACGGCGGGAAGCCCTTCCTGCTGACGAGCGCGAACTATTCCGTCGTCATGGCGGAAGAAAATTACCGGCTGCGCTGGTTTGTGAACGACGTGCTGTTTGAGTTGGAACAATCGGGGCAACTGGAGAGGATGCGCCGGCGTTGGATGGAAGACGACTATGCCTATCCGAGGCGGGCGGCGGCCGATGGCCTTTCCTTTGCCCCTGACAATATGCCCCAGCAGCATGATCAAGGAACATGCCGGCCTGCCACCGAACGATAACCGCAGAGGGAAGGCGGATGAATCCCATTCCATACCTGCTGCTCTCGATCTCGTTCGGCGGATTGCTACTGGCCGGGACAGTAGCCTACGCAGACATGCCGGTGCACGAAGCCCAGGAAACTGCCCGTCTATTGGCCGTGTTGCTTGATTCTGGGCGCGAGGTCGTGAAGCGAAACCAAGAGCTGATCGACAATCCACGCAAAGGCAACAAGGGCTTCACGCCCGACGTGTTCGAACGCCAGCTGGTTGAGGAATTCTACCACCGTAGCGGGGTCGATCTCACGAGCAAAAGTAGCACAGCCCTTTCGACAAAAACGCGGGAGCTGTTGCATGCCTTCGTGCAGGCCGGCAAGGCCGTGGTGTCAGATGCGCAGCCAGTGATCAACCAGCGGGGCGTGGGATCTATCCCCATGTCACGAGCAGCCGTCCGGTTGCCTCGACTCCTCCTGGGCAATCACCAGGGGGGTGCCTGTCTTTTCAAAGTGTGAAACTTCGCACAGAGCGGAGCGGGCGATTTCGCTCGTTGCTCATTATGTTCGATCTCTCGTAGGACCATAGGATCGGTGTTATCAGAGTGCGTCACTGTGAAAGGTGGTGGGAACAAGGTTTGCTGTGTTAAAGAGTCGCGAGCCATAACACCGAGCGCCATAGCCGCATCGATGTTGTGTCTCCGTGATGATACGGTCCTTCGAAGTGATCGAGCGAACATAGACGGTGCTTGGTTCAGGAAATGACGAGTCGGATGGCAATCTGCTCGTCCTGAGCATGAGACCGCGGTGTTGTCTTATTTGATTATGCTTACTCGGGAGCTTACCATGATGGGGAGACGGAGGACGCGATGAGATACATTGCGCGCTTCTTGAACGACCTCCCCATAGCCCGGAAGTTGTTACTCGCCTCGCTCATTCCGGTCCTGACGATCGTCATCCTGAGTGTGGTGACTTATCACAGCGTGCAAGTGTTCTCCGAAGACGAGGAACATCTCAATACCATCTACCTGACGCAGAAACGGGCTGCAGAATATATCCGTTTGGTGGTCGATATGGAAACCGGCTTTCGCGGATACGTCATGACTCTGCAGACCAGGTATCTGTATCCCTACCGGGCCGCCCAGGAATCCATTTTGGTGGTCGGTCAATCATTGCTCCAGAACGTGTCCGAAACCGAACCTCAGCGGAAAATCATCACCGATGTCCAGCGGTTGGTGAAACAGCTTTCCAAAGAGAAGGAAGAATTGATTGAGCAAGTAAAATCAGGACACGCCGACATGGCCATGCGCTATGTCGAAGCAGGTCGCGGTCGGGCCATCATGGTGATCATTCGGGACGAAATGAGTCGATTCGATCATCTCGAACAAGAAGCGCTGCACGAGCGGTTGGCGAAGATCGCCCAGGACCGGGACGCCATGCTCTCGGTATTCTTCGGAGGAGGGGCACTCGCGCTGGTTCTGATGATCGTGTCCCTCCATTTGATCGGCCGATCGATCACGAGCCCGCTCGTCGCCCTGGCCAAAACAGTCGGGTCCGCCTCAACCAAGCCGTTGGCCGACGTGCCGGCGACAGAGCGACGGGATGAAATCGGGAATCTCATCCGGGTGATGCACATGATGAGTGTGCAGCTCG
>DAISKX010000593.1:0-2928 GCA_036820725.1 Nitrospiraceae bacterium | reverse complement strand
AGAACGAAGGGTCCTTAAACCAAACGGAGGTATGACGATGCGATTCATGATTTTGGTCAAAGCCGACAAGAATTCCGAGGCAGGCGTGCTGCCGGACGAGAAGCTCCTCACAGCGATGGGAAAGTACAACGAAGAGCTGGTGAAAGCTGGTGTGATGCTGGCGGGCGAGGGGCTCCAGCCAAGCTCGAAGGGCGCGAGGGTCAGGTTCTCTGGAAACAAGCGTGCAGTTATTGACGGACCCTTCGCCGAGACAAAGGAGTTGATCGCCGGCTACTGGCTGTGGCAGGTGAAGTCGAAGGAAGAGGCAATCGAATGGGTCAAGCGCTGCCCGAATCCCTTCCCTGGTACCGAATCCGAGATCGAGATTCGTCAAGTGTTCGAGGCGGAGGACTTCGGGGCCGAGTTCACGCCCGAGCTCAGAGAGCAAGAGGAGCGCCTGCGTGCGCAATCCGAGCAGCTGAGCAAGGCCGCGAAGAAGTCGTCCTAAGTTCTCGCTGTCGGTGCGTTCGTGCTCTATCCACGCTCCAGGAGACGAATCATGGATGCAGATCTTGATCAAACGGGGTTGTCGATTTCGCAGTCCTTGTTCGACTAACAGGTAGAGTAGAGCCGGTCGACTCATCCGGAAGCCCGGCTCCGAACCATCACTATAAGGAGACATGATGTCAAAGGTAAGGCCTATTCCAGATGGGATGCGCACGGTTACACCACACTTGATTTGCGACGGCGCGGCCGATGCCATTGAATTTTATAAAAAGGCGTTTCATGCGGTGGAGATGGGAAGGATGGCGGGCCCGCAGGGAAAGCTGATCCATGCCCTCATCCGCATCGGTGATTCGGCTGTGATGCTGGTCGATGAATTCCCCGAATGGGCTGCATTCGGCCCGAAGTCTCTCAAAGGCTCACCGGTCACTATTCATCTCTATGTCGAGGATGTCGATACGTTCGTTAAGCATGCCGTCGCGGCCGGGGCGAAGGTGACGATGCCGATCGAAGACACGTTCTGGGGCGATCGTTATTGCAAACTCGAAGACCCGTTCGGTCATCACTGGTCGGTCGCTACGCACGTTCGCGATGTGAGTCCGGAAGACTTGCAACAGGCGGCGGAGAAGGTATGTGGCTAGCAAGACACCACACGCAGAGAGGTGAAGGCTTATGAAAACGACATCGATTCGCATTCCGAAGCCGGCAATGGGACCGGTGGCTCTACTGATCGGCACCCGCAAGGGCGCATTCATTCTTCGTAGCGACAACACGCGTCGCACATGGAAACTATCCCCGCCGATGTTTCTGGGCCACGTCGCACACCACATGGTGTTGGACCCCCGCGATCGTCGAACGTTGCTGCTTGCCGCGCGAACCGGACATCTGGGTCCGACCGTCTTTCGTTCCACGGACTTCGGCAAGAAGTGGAAGGAGGCAGAGCGGCCTCCTGCATTTCCGAAAGTCCCCGAGGGGCAACAGGGGCTCGTGCTCGACCACGTATTCTGGCTCACCCCCGGCCACATCAGTCAACCGGGCCTGTGGTATGCAGGCTCGTCGCCGCAGGGCCTGTTCCGGTCCGAGGACGGCGGGCGCACGTGGGAAAGCGTATCGGGATTCAATGACCATACGATGCGAAACGAATGGACCGGCGGTCCCGGAGACGGCACGCCCGATGGGCCAAAGATGCATTCGATCAACGTCGATCCTCGTGATCCGAACCACCTCTATATCGGGATGTCCAGCGGGGGCGTCTTCGAATCCACCGATGGCGGAAAGGACTGGAAGCCGTTGAATAAGGGATGCGAGGCGAATTTTATCCCGACGCCTGATCCCGAGTACGGACACGATCCACATTGCGTCCTGCTCCATCCGCTCATGCCCGATCGGCTGTACCAGCAGAACCATTGCGGCATCTACCGCATGGAACGTGCCGAAGGCCGGTGGATCAGAATCGGACGCGCCATGCCGAAGCAAGTGGGTGATATCGGGTTTCCCGTCGTGCTCCATCCGCGCGATCCCGACACCGTGTGGGTTTTTCCCATGGACGGCACGGACGTATGGCCCCGTACCAGTCCCGATGGAAAGCCTGCCTGCTACGTCACGCGGAACGCGGGCAAGACGTGGCAGCGGCTTGATAGAGGTCTTCCAAAGCCTGCCTGGTTCACGGTCAAGCGCCAAGCGATGGCAAACGATGCGCATGATCCCGTCGGCCTCTACTTTGGAACGACCAGCGGGGAGCTCTGGGCCAGCCGCAACGGCGGTGCGAAATGGACGTGCCTGGCCAGCCATCTGCCGGAAATTTACTCGGTGGAAGCTTCGGAACTTGGAAAATGAAGATCAACGTTCCGGCCCCGCTCCGATCCTATACGGACAAGCAACGCGTCATTGAGGCCGGTGGAGCGACTCTTGCGGAGATGCTGGCCGACATCGATCGGCGCTATCCTGGGTTTCGCTTTCGCATTATCGATGAGCAGGACGACATCCGTCCGCACATCAAGATATTTGTCAACGAACAGTTGGTGCGAGATTTGAGCGTCGTCACAGAGCCGGGCGACCAGATCGATATTATTTGTGCGTTGAGCGGTGGTTAGGGCAACCGGCCTTCCGGTGCCATTCGATCGCTCTGAGAGAGCATTTATGGGGAAAGTAACTTCAGATATTTTGCCGACAACAACGTATCTGCTCCATCATTACTCACCACGGAGCTACCAGACATGAGCCACTCGAAATGTCATCATGTGTGCAGTCTCGCGATACTCTGTGGACTTGCATTGTCAGCGGGCGTGTTCGCTGAAAACCATCCGAAGGAGAATGCGGCTGATGCCCATTTCAAGGCGATGGATGCCAATGGCGATGGCAAGCTGTCGCCTGACGAACACGCCGCCGGTGCGAAGAAGATGTTCGACACAATGGATGCGAACAAGGATGGCACAGTGACCTCTG
>DAISKX010000592.1:0-2929 GCA_036820725.1 Nitrospiraceae bacterium | reverse complement strand
AGTCCGACTCGGCATGAAACGGACGATGCTCCAATCCAAAATGCAGAAGCTGGGTATCGTTCGCCCACTCTAGCCCGCATCATTCACGACGCTTCTCTTTGCAAACCTCCGAAATAGTTCCCGCCGCTTAGTGCTTCGGCTAAATCATGGAAGAGGATGCCTCGGTGTGCCGTCTCGCCGAGAGGTTTTTTCGCCTGTCGACCCGCCAGTTTCCGCGCTCAATCCTCATAAATTCCGGCCAAGCGCCGAGTTTTCGGCGCGACTGCCGAGATCCCGGCAGTGTTTCGCCGACACGGTTACAACTCTCATCCGTCCTTCATCTCGTTCAAGCAGGGATTTCGCAGTGAAATCCTCACTTAGGTAGTTTGTCGGCGTCAGGCAACAAGTGGAACACTTGTTGCCAATGAAGGGCCACGGTAGGACACAGTCGTATTCCGTAATCTCCGGGCTCACGAGGGCAGATATGAACGAGACAATATTTATTCTGACCCAGCACGGAGCCTTCGTCCTCTTCGCAGTCGTGTTTGCAAAGCAACTCGGTCTTCCGATTCCGGCATTTCCATTGTTAATGGCCGCCGGGACTCTCACAGCAACTGGACAGATGGCGTTCGACGTAGCACTCGGGGCCTCGGTCCTTGCAGCCTTTATAGGTGATCAGTTGTGGTTCGAGTTGGGTCGCCGGTACGGTCGCCGATTGTTGAATCGGTTTAGACATAGCTCCCTGGACCTCACCGTTCCCGTACGCCGAACCGAGGAGTTCTTTGCCCGTCATGGTGTGCGTTCGCTGATTGTCTCCAAATTCGTTCCGGTCCTGGGCACGATTGCCCCGCCGTTTGCCGGAATGACTGGACTCAGCCTCCCCCTCTATCTCTGGTACAACAGTTTCGGGACGGTGTTGTGGGTCGGTTCCGGCCTCGGCGTCGGCTATCTGTTCAGCGAAGAATTCGAACAGGCGATGTCTGTGGCGAATCACATGGGCCCCGCAACCGGGCTGATTCTGTTGGCAATCGTAACCGGCTATGTCGCTTATAAGACCCTGTACCGAAATCGTGCAGAGCATGTTGCACCTCTGCTCCGGCACGTAACCGAGACGAGAGCAACTCAAGAGCGGCAGTTCATCGGTGATTTACGTCCTCATCACGCTCGTGATGAAAAATAGCACATCCGCCGTTGGTTGCATCCGTCATCCGAAGATGTGATCGCCGACGTCGCAATCTCCGACGTGATCACGTTGCGGTTTTATCCTGTGCATGTTCGCGCGACGCCGCAAGCCTTTTTAAACGCCTTGGTTGCTTCACGAAAAGGAATTGACGCGGACCGGTTCACTCATCGGTGGGAAGGGGTGCCGGCATGAAAGAGTTTCTGAAGGACTCCGGGGGTTGCTCAAGATTGTCGGGGGGATACTCGGCCAATATGAGAACCGTGCGTTGGCGAGCCGCTACCAGGCTTTGGAATATTGTCGCGCTGATTCACTAGGACGCGCCTATTGGGAGTACAGCCGCAAAATGGGTTCGCTCTCCCGGGCGAAACGAACGGCGCTCCGGAATTCGTTGTTGCACCCATGTTTTGTCCGGCTACGGAACGGATCCGGAGGGAGAGGTGCAGGTCGCCTGCTTCAGCGCGGCTGGGACTACATGCCGGTGATGAACGAGCCGGTGGAAGAGCTTCGCAGGCGGTACACCATCCTGCCATTCGAGACATTCAGCACGACACATCAGCAGGCAGTGGGGAATGACGCATGACGAGAGATACCATTCCCATGGGCGAGAGCCTCAGTCATCCCATACACCCGGCGCGATGGAGATCACAATCGGTCCTTATCGAACCGCTGAAACTTTTTGTTTGAACGAGAGCACCCATCGAGCCCATCCCGGCCCAAGTTCATAGTTGCCACGAACCAGTTCAATTCCCATCAGAATCGTCAATCCACCCAGGACCAGGTGAGAATCGATCGGTTCATCGAGGGAGAGATGGGCGAGTGAGATGGTGCAAATCGGAATGAGATTGTGATAGGTCGCGACGGTTGCCGGGGCCAGCGTGCGTAGGCATCGATAACGAAGCATGAAGGCCCCCACGGTGGCCAATCCTATATAGACGACCATCCCGATGAGGGAGAAGGACATGGTGCCTGGTTGCTTTCCGCTCACGAGCGCGATCAGCAACAGGACAAGGAAACTCATTCCGAACATCACGGTGTTGGCGGTGAGGACCCCAAACTGTTTCGCGATGCCACCGCTCCAGGCCATATGCGCGGCCATCATCACCGTATAGAGCAGCGCGCATGCATCGCCGAAATTGAAGGTCCAGTCGGCGGACATGGAATTGTCGGAGATGGCAATAACGCAGCCAAGGGATGCACAGACAACCCCGACGACTGTCAGCGGACGCAACACGTGACTCCCAAGGCATATCCCGAAAATCGTCGTGAACGTCGGGATCAGACTGTAGATCAGAATGTAGTGTGACACGGTCGTGTACTGCAGCCCCCAGGCGGCCACCGCATAGGAGACGACTCCAAGCCAACCTAGAGCCGTGAGCCGTACCATATGGCGCCACGTCAGTGATGCCAGGCCACGCGAGTCAGAAACGAGAGTCGCCGGCAACAGAAAGAGAAACCCGATGCCGACACGGGCACATGCCAGGATATTCGGGTCTAACTGGCTCATCTGAAACACATACTTGGTCGCCGGAGCCACTGTACTGAATAACAGCACGACTCCGGCGAGGCACACCATAGGAACCAGATGCGGGTGCTTTGCCGAGGAAGAGGTCGATGGTCCACAGGGATCATTCATGAACTAGCCCGCATTATTCATACGGGTTCGTAACGAAACCGCGGAGACGCCAGGTGAGAGGGGCGCATGGAGGCACAAGGAAGGGAGGCATCCTTGAACAGGATGTCGACCGACTGAGTGGTGAGCCCGCCAGC
>DAISKX010000591.1:0-2942 GCA_036820725.1 Nitrospiraceae bacterium | reverse complement strand
CGCCCTTACAGGCGGGGTCTCTTTAAAGTTCAAGCTGCGCTTGACCCGTCTCCTGCTCGCCCTGGTGCCGGACATACCGCCGAATAATCGCTTCGTTGATGCCCCCCGTCGAGGCAAAAAGTCCTCGTGCCCAGATCCCACCCCCATCCCAATATACTTTGACCAGATCGTGCGGGAATTTCTTAGCCGGCGGCTCGTCACACTCTTCAGGGTCTCCACCACCTTTGACACCGCATATTTCGGCGGGATCACCCTATACAAGTGGACATGGTCGTGGTCCACTCCAACCTCCTCTATGAACCAGTCGGGGTGAATTCCCGCACGGCCCGAAGCACTTTTTTGAAGTACTCGGCCATCCCGGGCACGAGGAGTTTTCGCCGATACCGCGTCACTCATACGATATGGTAGTGCGTCTTATAGACGACATGCGCCTGGCGATGGAGCTTCATCGACTGCCATCATAGCACCAGGGCGAGCAACAGACGGCTCCCCGCTCTCACCCCCACCCTTACAGGTGGGGAACTCCCGCGCAATTAGAGCAGGAAACCTGACGAACCGACAATTCATGGACGCGGGAAGGATCAGGCAGGAACAAACATGATGCAAGTTGATTGGTGCCGGAGACGGGAATCGAACCCGTACGGGCCTTGTGGACCCGAGGGATTTTAAGTCCCTTGCGTCTGCCAATTCCGCCACTCCGGCGAGAGCTACCGCCGGAGCGAATCTAACACCAGGGTCTATTACGGTCAAGACTGACAGTCTCACACGCAAACGACCTGTGCCCTACTGCGACAGGCCGTTGCTGTGCCCACCCGACACTGCGAGACGACAATTCGTGTGCCGTGCGATTGATTGTTATGCCGCCTTCGGAACTGAGTTCTCATCCTTCCTGTGGACGAAAGCTCTTCCGCGCTCAACCGCATCATTAACTCCCGACTTAACCGCACGGCTGAAGCGAGTGGCCTGCACCTGGGCCCGTTTCGCGTACCGGGCGACATCACGTCTGGTCTCCGACCCGGTTTTGGGAGCGAACAGTATTCCTAAGCCGGCACCGAGAATGGCTCCTCCGGCCAGAACAGCTGCAATCTTTGCTACTTCACGGCCTGTGTTCGACATGGTTTCTCCTCCCTTTGAGATTCGGTTTGTGAAAGGTTGCTCGGCGAGAGCTTACCGTTTAGTACAGCATCAAGCGTGCCACAACTGACCAGTACACAATCCTCTGGGAAACTCAATGATCGAGCCACGGGGTTAGATCGTTCTAATAAACGGTGCTGTTTTTTCTACAGAGAGAGGAGACAACCGTTTCACAAATTCTACACACGTGGTAAGGCAGCCGCAGCCAACCCGCATCGATCAGGGGCGCGGCAATCTTGCAAACACGGCACCCCCTCACTTAATATCGGGCACCTTGGAGAACTGAATGCCGTTTTGGCGAGCGCTCCCCTACCCCAATATCGACCCTGTCTTTTTACGGATCGGCCCGCTGCAGTTCCGCTGGTACGGGCTCATGTACCTCATCAGCCTGACACTCGCGTATTTCATCCTTCGAGCGCGTGTTAAAGCCAAACATCTGCCTTTAAGCAAGGACCAAGTGTACGACATGATTGTCTACGCCGCGGTCGGGGTATTTGTCGGTGGCCGGCTTGGATACGTGTTGTTTTACAATTTCGCCTACTACCTTGAAAATCCCTTGAAGATTCTGGCCGTGTGGGAAGGAGGCATGTCGTTTCACGGGGGTCTCCTCGGCACGATCCTCGCCTTGATCCTGTTCGCAAAACGGCAGGGAGTACCAGTCCTCACGATTGCTGATCTAGCTGCCGGTGTGACGCCTATCGGCCTCGGTCTGGGGCGTATTGGTAATTTCATCAACGGAGAGTTATTTGGACGTCCGACCGATGTGCCATGGTGCATGGTGTTTCCGGCCGGTGGCCCTGCTTGTCGCCATCCGTCTCAATTATACGAAGCGGGATTGGAGGGTGTACTTCTCTTCACAATACTCTGGCTAATCGCCCGAATGCCCCACCCGCCAGGTGCCGTCTTCTGGAGCTTTCTCTCGTCCTATGGATTATGCCGCTTCATCGTCGAGTATTTTCGGGAACCAGATTTTCAAATCGGATTCATTTTCGGCTTATTTTCCATGGGTCAGATGCTGAGTTTTCCGATGCTATTGATCGGCCTGTCCATGCTGGCTGTGATCTACCAACGCCAGACCAAGACCAGTTCCTGACCCTCGCCATCCCCTGCATGCGTTGAAAGTCTGCCTGCTGATACCGTTCACATAAGCTCTAAGCAAAATGCCTCTTCTGCCATCTACCTGGCAGACGGCAGGATGCCAATTCGTGACAATGCGCCCCGTTATTGTAAAGGAGGCATTGCGGCATGAACGTGATGGGATTCGACCAGCAGGATCTTCCCAAGCATCAACTCCTCGCAAACCTCTCCGACGATGATCGAGACCAACTAGCCAAATACCTGGAAAAAGTCTTTGTATTGCCGCGTGAGGTCATTTACTGGACGGGTCGACCGATCGACTACGTGTATTTTCCATTATCAGCCGTGTTTTCCTTAGTGGGAACGACAAAAGAAGGCGATACGGTGGAAATCGGCCAAGTGGGAGATGAAGGTATCGTCGGCGTCTCGGCGACATTGGGCGCTCTTCAAGAGGATGGTCACACGACGACGAAGACGTCTGTTCAGGTTCCTGGTACCGCCCTGCGTCTCAAAGCCAAAGTGTTTGATGAAGAAATGGATCGTAACCATACGTTGAATCGATGTGTTCGACGTTACCTCGGTGTCCTCTATGATCAGCTCATTTTGGCCGTCACCTGCAACCGTCACCATTCGTTGGAACAGCGATGCGCCAGGTGGTTGCTGGCGGCTCAGGACCGAAGCCAGGCTGACGAAGTCCCCATCACGCAGGAACATCTCGCTGATATGTTGGA
>DAISKX010000590.1:0-2949 GCA_036820725.1 Nitrospiraceae bacterium | reverse complement strand
ATGGCCGCCCACCCACGGATGAGGAGGTCGCAGTCGAACTCAAGATGTCGCTGCCGGAACTGGATGACTTTTTGACACGATCCCGCGGGGCCATTGTCGTAAGTCTCGACGACCTCGGCGTGCAGGACCCGGACGGACACAAGATCGTGAGCATGCTGACGGATACCAGTCAGCCTGATCCCCTGGCGACCCTGGTCAATGAACGGGAACGCAAGGTGCTGGGGAGCGCCATCCAGGAACTGCCCGAAAAGGAGCGCCTGGTGCTGACCTTTTACTATTTTGAAGAGTTGACCATGAAAGAGATCGGCAACCTCCTGAAAGTCACCGAATCGCGTGTGTGCCAGATCCACTCCAAAGCCATCCTGCATCTTAAAGCGAGGCTACAGACCGTCGATGCCTAGGTGAATGACCGGATAGACCGGTCTTTTCCTCAGAGATGGTTCGTGCTGGTTGATACTCCTTCCGTGACCGCCCCCGCCTCCTTCCCAATCCTCTTCAGTTTTGCTCCATTCTGTCCGATAACTGATCAAACTTCATCCTTTACATCGATCCCTTCTACGCCTGACATGTCGCCGTCACGACGCCTTTTGGAACGTCCAGAGAACATCAGAACAGCAATCGCTGATTCACCGCTGCCGGGTCACACGTCGCGTGAGAAACACATCCCGACGCGACGAGAGGCGATGTCCGCCTTTCGGTTCGGCCTGTCTCCGGAGTCGAAACCATCTGCCGGACCGGTGTGGATCCTGATGGGCGGCCTCATGACGGCCATCTTCTTATGGTTTGGCTCCGACCACTATGTGCCGGATTCCACTCGCAGATCGGAACAGTACACGACATGGAAGATCGCCGGGCTCAGCCTTCTGTCAGCAACTTGTCTCCTTTTCGCCTGGCTCTCGCGAGAATCTACTTCTGCCGCGAGGCGCCTGGCCGGCAAGGCGTCGGCCACTTCTACCTATGACTCCGTGACGGGCCTTCCCACGAAGCGACTGTTCACGACATTGGTCAACCAGGCCCTCTCGAGGACTCAGAGGACCGGATGTCAGGTCGCGGTCCTCATGATCGATCTCGACCATTTCACCCTTGCCGGAGATCTTCAGGGTCAAGTGAACAGCAACATGATCTATCGCGTTCAGGCGGCACGCGTGAAAAGTGCGCTCCGCTCAAGCGATACGGTGGCCCGGATGGGCGAACGGTCGTTTGCCGTCCTCTTGGACAACATGACCGGGTCTGCCGAGGTTGTCGCGATCGCGAAGAAGATGCAGGCGACCGTTTCCTTGCCCTTTACCCTGGAAGGGCATGAGCTCTTCCTCACCAGCCGCATCGGTTTCGAACTCTCCTCACCCGAAAGCGAGGCTGCCGGCTTACTGGATGCGGCCACCCAAGCCGTCGCGAGAGCCAGGACGGAAGGGTACGTCATCTACGGACAGGAGGGAGGCATCAGCGGTCCGGCTGCCGATACCTTCACCGGCGTTGCACACCCTCACTGACTCTGTCTCTCGCTTCGCACTGGGCAGAAGTTTCCTTCCTCAGCGGTAAACTCTTCCCCATTCCTCTTTCTCCTCATGCAGGTTTCCTGCAAGTCCTGCTGGTAACGTCCGAGACAACTCTGACAAACGGGGGTTTTTCGCCGCTTTTACTTCTTGTGTCCCGCTGCAGGAGGGGTAGTTTTCATCGGTGCGATATGCAGCGTCAGTGGCATATCGATTGCTTAGTTGTCACGACCACAAACTTTCGCAGGAACCAACGATGAATCGAGCCATCTATCCGATCCTCTCAGGCGCCATGGCGCAGGAGCGACAGCTTCAGGTATTCGCCAACAACCTCGCCAACGTGAATACCGCCGGATTCAAGCAGGACGAACAAGCGTTCCGCGCGCTGCTCGCTCGTCCCAGCTCCACGGCACCCACCTCCTTTGCCGCCATGGGGATTGCCAACACCATTACGTCCCGACCCTCAGGCCCGACCGAACGGGTGTTTGTCCAACCTCATGCGTTGGGAACCATTTTTGAGCCGGGCCGCGTTCGTATCTCCGACAATTCTTTGGATGTGGCCCTGCAGGGCAGCGGGTTTTTTGAGGTCAAGACTCCTCAGGGTAGCCGTTTCACACGCAACGGGATCTTTTCACTCGATAACAAGCGACGCCTGGTTTCCAGTCTCGGCCATCCCGTGATGGGCACGACAGGCGAAATCAAAATCCCGGCAGGCACCATCCAGATTAATGGGCAGGGCGTCATCGAGGTGGAGGGCAAGAAGGTCGGGACGATTAAAGTCGTCGATTTCTCTCCTCAAGACATGCCCCAGAAAACTCTCGATGGGCTCTTCACCGGGGGTACTCCCAAAACGATGGCGAATCCTCAGATTCAGTCGGGACACATCGAGGAATCGAACGTGAATTCACTGGGCGAGATGGTGAAGATGATCCAAGGTATGCGGACCTACGAGTCGGCACAAAAGCTCATCCAAACCTTGGATCGCATGACGGAGACAGCCATTCAGGACATCGGGCGCGTGCAGTAGGAGGGATCTATGATTCGAGCCATGTGGACAGCCGCCACCGGCATGACGGCGCAGCAGCTGAACGTTGACACCATCGCGCACAATCTGGCGAACGTCAACACCAACGCGTTCAAGCGGAGCCGCGCAGAATTTGCCGATCTTTTGTATCAGATCCAGCGCCTTCCCGGGACGAACGCATCGAACGTCGGCGTCTTCCCCGTCGGTGTGCAAGTCGGCGCCGGTGTGCGACCGATCACGGTGGCAAAGGAATGGATTCAGGGGAATATGAGACAGACCAGCAACGAGTTGGACTTGGCCATCGATGGCCCCGGATTCTTTCAGGTCGCTCGCCCGGACGGCACGATCATGTATACCAGAAACGGGTCATTCAAGCGGGATAACGTCGGGAACCTCGTCACGGGTGACGGCGACCAGCTGACGCCCGTGATT
>DAISKX010000589.1:0-2974 GCA_036820725.1 Nitrospiraceae bacterium | reverse complement strand
ATTTGTTCGGCAACGTGTGTTGAAATTACCCGGTGACGTGGTCTTGTTTCCCGGCCATGGGCCGGCCACGACCGTACGGCAAGAATTGGTTCACAATCCATTTTCTCTTCCGACCTGAGGGACGCGTTCATGGGTCACGTGGAGTCAGATGATCCGTATCGTGGCTCGGTGATGGAAGAGGCGATGCACCCTGCACGCCCGCGCGAACTGAATGCAGATGGGACCGAGGCCGCGAGCGAGTCAGGCGACAAGAGCGACGAGTCGCGTTCGTGGTTCTTCGAGGTCGGATTGCCCGCCACGCTCTTTCTCGTCACCGTGTTCACCACTCTGTGGGCCGGGGCCTATCAGACCCACACGAATGTCTTCCATGGGCCGTGGAAATTTCTGATGTCCGATCCGTCGGTGTTATGGAAAGGCATTCCGTTCTCCGCCACGCTGCTGACCATTCTGGTCACACATGAGTTCGGACATTACGCGCTGTCCCGCATCCATCGCACGCCGGCTTCTTTGCCGCTGTTCATTCCTGGTTTCCCGCAACTCGTGGGGACGTTCGGCGCAATTATCCGGATGCGTGGCCCTATCAGAAACCGAAAGGCGCTATTCGACATCGGTGTGTCTGGACCTCTTGCCGGCTTTGGCGTTGCCGTGGTGGCACTCGTTGTCGGGTTGCACCTCTCGACGGTCGTGGTCGATGTCGGTCTTCCCGATACGTTTCGACTGGGCGGATCCCTGCTCTTGGATGCGTTCGTCTGGCTGTTCATCGGAACCATCCCAGTGGGGCATGTCATCGATCTGCACCCGGTCGCTTCCGCCGCATGGTTCGGTTTGTTCATTACGTCGCTCAATCTCATTCCGATCGGCCAACTCGACGGCGGGCACGTGGCGTACGCGCTGTGGGGTGACCGGCAGAGGACGGTGGCGTTCTCGCTGCTCCCGCTTCTCTTCCTACTTGGATTCGCCGGCTGGCCGGGCTGGTTCGTGTGGATCGCGATGGCAGGGCTGTTCGGATTCGGACATCCGCCGATCGTGGATCCGGAATCCGCCCTCGGCCCAAAGCGCATCTGGCTCGGTCGCCTCACGATTCTGATCTTCATCCTGACGTTTTCGCCGATTCCCATTTCTGTGCGCTGACTGATGCTCTGCCCCAAATGTCAGTGGGAACAGGACGACACACGCCATGAGTGCATGCGTTGCGGAATTGTCTTCGCCAAGTTCAAACATGCATCGGCACGTGCATCCTCCCTCTTGAAACCTGATCGAAACAACACATACAGGAATTCCGCTCCTCAGGAAGCATGGTGGCTCGCTTTTGCTAAAGAGCGGATGTTGAGGGTCGAGGACTCGATCAATCCGTTTTACTTCGCGGGGAGAGTCCTCGTGTTCGTCGTCCTGTTGATCTGGGGATGGAAGTTTATAGTCACGCCGCTGGAAACCAATTATACCGGTGAATCATTCCTGCATCTGATTAATCTGCCGTTTCATGAGGCGGGACATCTGATGTTCATGCCGTTCGGCCGGTTCATGATGGTATTGGGGGGTACGCTGGGGCAGATTCTCATGCCGGTGATCTGCCTGGGTACATTTCTCATCAAGACACGCGACGCCTTCGGAGCGTCGGTGGCGCTCTGGTGGACTGCGGAAAACTTCATGGATATCGCGCCCTATGTCAATGACGCACGGGCGCTGGAGTTGATGTTGCTGGGCGGTGTCACCGGACGGGAAGTCGAGGGGCACGACTGGGAATATCTACTGACCAAGCTGGGCTGGTTGTCCTACGATCAGGTGCTCGCCCGCGGATCCTATCGGGTGGGGATCATCCTCATGGCGATCGCGTTCTTATGGGGCGGGATTCTTCTCGCAAAGCAATACCGGCATCTCGAACCATGAAGCCGCACGTTCCGGGCAATCGGTTGCAAAGCAATCGGGGGAGATGCGGGGGGTGAGATGGAAAGGCTGAAAGATATATCAACCGTCAAGCGACAACCGTCAACCGTCGACATGAGGAAGAACAGTGCTGCTCTTGATTTACGTTTGACGACTGACGGTTGACGATGAGCGAGTTCTGCTAGACGAGAGACGAGATACGAGCGATGCCTCACGAACGACGATCCTTCTCTTTTCCTGCTCACACTGAGGGCGTGTGCAGATCGGCGATTTTGAATGGTCGCGCCGGAGGCTCGGCACGTCGTTGAAGAAGCGGGGGACCAAGGTTTCGCCTATACCACGGAGACAGTGAACCAAAAGAATCCATACATGTGAACGCCGTTCCGCCCAGTTGCTCGTGATAACGAATATCCGTGATTCCTGCTAGAATTTGCACGCCGCCCCCGGAAGATCAATCCGATGACCAGCGTTCCGACCTTGTCCGATTCCGGAATGCCGCCGAGCTGAGCGACTCCCAAAGTTAAGGCTCCGACGGCCATGGCCTCTTGAAAAAACAAGCTACGTGGTGCACTCTAGGTGACCTCGGAGATCGAAGCGAAGCAGGTTCCAGGCACAAGCGGAAAAACCGATCGATGCGAAGACTCCGGGCCGTACAGATCGTCTTGGTACCTGCATTCTGCCTTCTGATGTGGGTAGAACCGAGTCGTTCGGCCGTAGACACGTCTCAACGGTTTACGCTTGTTCTGGAGGGACAGGCAGTCGCGGATAGCAAGACCCGGCTTATATGGGAACAGGAACCGGACCGGATTCACGATGTCTGGGATGCCTCAGTTGCGCGATGTGCAACCAAAACCATTGGTGGCCGGAAAGAATGGCGCGCTCCCTCCGTGGATGAACTCAAGACCTTGATTGATCTCGACCAGAGAGATCCTTCCCTGCCACTCGGCCATCCCTTTTCCAATATCAAATCCGAGATCTACTGGACATCGACGCCACATCTTCACGATGACATCCTCGCCTGGCAAATCAGTTTCTTCAGCGGCCAGGCGGTGACCGACCAAAAATCCGGCATGCGTCGCATGTGGTGCGT
>DAISKX010000588.1:0-2974 GCA_036820725.1 Nitrospiraceae bacterium | reverse complement strand
GGTCGCTCGCCATCGAGCGCCTCATATCGGACATGCGCGGTCATGAGAGACGCGACACCGTGACGGATGGCATGGTCGAAGGGTGGGAACTCAATTTCCTCCAGCCGGTGGAGCGGCGCCGTCACGACAGGTAGTTCTTTGTGCGAATCCGTCGCCGTATCACCGTGTCCCGGAAAATGCTTGCCGCAGGCTACAACCCGATTGTCTTGCAGGCCGGCCATGGTGGCCCTTGCCATCTCACACACGAGGTCGGGCGTCGATCCGAACGCACGATCTCCAATGATGGGATTACACGGGTTGCTGTTCACGTCCAACACGGGAGCCATGTTCATATTGATCCCGACGGAACGTAATTCAGCGGCAGTCACCGACGCGGTCGCATACGTCAGTTCATACGAATTGCACTGGCCCACGACCTGAGATGGTGGAAAGACCGTGAAGTCTTTCGGCACTCGGGAGACCCGGCCGCCTTCCTGATCAATCGAGATGAGGAGGGGTGAGTGGGGTGACAGTTTTTGAAGGGCATTGGTCAATTCGACTATTTGCCCGGCCGATTCCAGGTTGCGGCTAAACACAATCACACCTCCCGGCTTGTACTCCCTGATGAATGCCGCCAATTCCATGGACACTGAAGAACCAAGGAATCCCACCATGAAGAGCTGCCCGAGTTTCTCGTGTGGAGTCATGTCAGTTCATATCCTGATTCGTCGATCCGCTGATCGTGTGAGGCAGAGGCCGCAATGTCGTGCCCCTGCCATCGTCCGGTTAGACGTTCCCGTCTCTATGTCAGCGAAGTGTCCGGTTGATGAGATATTGAATAAGGAGCCTGGTCCCGATACCGGTCGGCCCCTTCGAAATGTAGGCTCGTTCGCGGTCGCTCCAATCCGTGCTGGCTATATCGAGGTGCACCCAAGGACAATCCCCGACAAACTTGCTGAGGAACAAGGCCGCCGTGATCATGCCTCCGCCCCGCCCGCCGATGTTGCGCATGTCGGCGACGTCACTCTTGAGTTGTTCGAAATACTCATCCCAGAGCGGCATCTCCCACACCCGCTCTCCCGCCCGTAACCCTGCTTTGCGTACCTGCTCCTTGAGGCGATCATCGTTGCCGAACATGCCGATTGCAAATTGGCCGAGTGCGACGACACAGGCCCCTGTCAACGTCGCAATGTCTATCAACGCGGCCGGCTTGTACCGGGTTGCATAGGCCAACCCGTCGGAGAGAATGAGCCGCCCCTCCGCATCGGTATTCTGGACTTCGATCGTTTTTCCGGACAGCGTCTTGAGGATATCTCCGGGCTTGATGGCCCTGCCTCCCGGCATGTTCTCCGCGGCAGGCAGAATCCCGATCAGATGCATCGGCAACTTGAGGCGGGCTGCAGCCCGCACCGTGGCCAGGACTTCAGCTCCGCCTGTCATATCCGCCTTCATCTGCTCCATATTCTCCGACGGCTTGAGCGAGATGCCTCCCGTATCGAACGTAATTGTCTTCCCCACCAGAACGACTGGTTGTTCGCTCTTCTTGGCCTTGTCTCCCTTGTATTCCAGAATAATGAACTTCGGCGGTTCCTGACTGCCCCGGGCGACCCCTAAGAGCGCACCCATCCCAAGCTGTTCCATATTTTTCTGCTCGAGCACGGTCAACGTCACACCGGCTTCTTTGGCAATCGCTTTGGCTTCGAGCGCAACGCGGGTCGGGGTCATCACATTGGAAGGATGGTTGCAGAGATCTCGTACCAGGCTCGTCGCTTCGCCCGTGGCGGTGCCGCGGCGGACACCTTCGGTGATCTGTCGAAGCTGCTGCCGATCCGACCCATACAGCGTCAGCCGTTCTATGTCAGGCGCTTTGGACCCGTTCTCGGTGCGGTATTCGTTAAATTGATAACTGCCTAGAATGGCTCCTTCCACCATCGCCTGCGAAATTTCCAAGGCAGTGGCGCCTCGAGGCATCGTAGAGGGCATGGCCACCCCAAAAGACGTGATTTTCGCCTGCCGCACTCGTTTCACGGCCGAACCCATTGCTTGCCGAAACGAATCCAACCGCACCTCCTTCTTGGTGCCGACCCCGACAAGCAGGACACGTCTGGCAGACGTTTTCCCCTGGGTATGCACCAACAATGTTTCATTCGGCTTGCCTTCGAATTCGCGTTGCTCCAGTAAGGTCAGCAGGTGCCCGGCCAGTAGAGCATTGATCGAGGCGGCTTCCTGCTTGAGGCTGGTTTCACCTTGGCTCAGCAAGAGGACGAGAAGTTCGGTGGCTTCTTTATCTGCGCGTCCCTGCTTGGCCTCTACATGCATGACGTTCATGTCTGCTCCTTAATCTTACGAGACTCGTGCAATACGGGAATCTGCCTGGCCGAAGATCATACCCCGCGCATATCCGGCGACCAGATGAGTTTATGCATTTGCAGTTGAAATCGTACGTTCAACCGGTCGGCAAGGACCCATTCCGCCAAATGGCGAAGGTCCAGTTCGCCGAACACGGGGCTGAAGAGAACTGAGCATCGCGAAGCAAGGTCGTACTTCCGTACAATGTCGCACGCCCAGTCATAGTCCGTGCGGTCCTTGATGACAAACTTGGCCTCATCTTTCCGGGTCAAGTGTGTCAGGTTCGACCACAGCATCCGATCCGTCATGCCGCTACCCGGGCATTTCACATCCAGAATGACATGGGCACGGTCATCAACCGGAGCGATATCGATCGCTCCACTGGTCTCGATCAGGACTTCAAATCCTTCCGTGCAGAGCTGTTTCACCAACGTCAGAGAGTCCGGCTGGTGCAACGGCTCGCCTCCCGTCACCTCCGCCAACCCACAGTCGTACGCCCGCACTTTGGCGACCACCTCTTCAATCGTCATCTCGGAGCCGCCCTGGAAAGCATATTCCGTATCACACCACGTGCACCTGAGCGGGCAACCCGTCAACCGGACAAAGACACAGGGCCGCCCCGCGTAGGTGGATTCGCCCTGTATGC
>DAISKX010000587.1:0-2978 GCA_036820725.1 Nitrospiraceae bacterium | reverse complement strand
GCGAGTCGGTGAGCCGGCAGTGTCCCCATGGACATGTGAAAGGAATCTTTGAGACACCACACCAGCAGAATGTTGAAAAAGTACTCCAGCACATTAGAGACGTGTTTCAGCCTCATCGATGATGCGTTGGTCATCGATCTGGGACGGCCCTGCCGTATCCTGTCGTCTGCGCCACGAGGCGGTGGCGTGATGCAGGCACGATCCATCATCAATCACCAAGTCGCGAGCCATCCCGTTCGAGACGAGGATGGCAACGGCGTCGCACCGCCGCGATGGGAAGATCCGGCTCGCTATCTCGGGCGAGTGGTCGCACGGGTCGCCGCTCCCGAGCCCTGTGTCGCATTGATGACCGCTGTTCCCTTGCGACGACTGGTGTCATTGCGTGAAGAGACGGGAACGTTGTGGGTGGAAGGGTTTGTGACCGTCGGTGTGACCAATGCCGTCCGGGCAGGGGAGTCGTGTCATCAGCCTGCAGCAAAGGACCGAGTGGGCACCATCAACATTATTCTGATCACCAATGCGGCGTTGACGGTATCGGCGATGGTGACTGCCGTGCAGGTCATCACGGAGAGTAAAACGGCCGTCTTGCTAAGTCATCGCGTCCCGAGCTGGACGGGACAGTCCGGTGCAACGGGAACCGGAACGGATGCGGTGGTGGTGGCGAGTGGCGATGGCCCGGCGGTGCGTTATAGCGGAACCCACACCGAAATTGGAGAGGCGATCGGCAGGATCGTGACGAAAGCCGTGACTCTGGGACTGCGTCAATGTATGGGGGAAGAGGGACCAAGATAACCGAGAATAACTCAGGGTCGCCACAGTCAGGCAACGAACCGATTCTACTGTCCCTGGTCGAAAGCCCTGAATCAGATCTAGGTGAGAGATAGAACGTTCCACCTCTCCACAAGTGAGCGAGTCCAGAAAACCTGCGCGCGCGAACACACGGTAGTCCGCCTATGAGCCCTGCACCGGCCCCGGTAGTATACCAACAGGGTCATCGCAGTCAGTGCGGCGGCTGCAACGGGCCGGCCCATTCACCCACCAGGTGTTCGAGGAGACAATAGACGGTTTTGGTCAGGCACGTCCGCCGATCTTCAATCCCTTCGACCATCAAGGTCCTGCTATCTTTCCACACGATCACGGGAAAGGGGGCACTCGTCGCCGCATATCGAAACCAATACCATGCGGGTTCCGTCGGTCTTGTCGTCGTCCACGTCATGGATTGGACTCCCGCTCTTCCGGAAACAACCCATCACTATATTGGTCCTTGAGGCCGTCGATCTTGAGCGTGAAGTTGCCCATTCCATCATGCGATACACTGATCGTGTCGAGCAGCCATGCGTCCTGACCGGTGGTGAAGAGCTGACGTAATGTCGCCAGTTGCTTGGGTGTAATCATATATCCGTGGCCTTCCCCACAGTTTCCCCTTTCGCTGTCGCTTTCCTGGATGCTCTTCAATCCGATGTTGCCGCCCGACTCGATTCAGGTGCTTTGGAACGAATTCCGTCGATGTCGGCGCAGCAAGGGTTCTCTCCGTCAAACTATTACACCCAAAGATGAAAGCTAATGCAATGTAGATCCGGCGCGGCCATCATACCTTTCCCAGTCATTCGTTCACCGCAGCATTCATCTTGGTCATGATTTTGTGTCCATTTTCCGTCGGAACAATCGAGCGTCGCATGCTGCACCCGCTCTCTGGCTCCTGTCTTGGGGCGGGATCAGGTTCGGCTGCAACGTCTTGTAAGGAGGGCCGCTCGCTCCAAGATCCTTCACGCTACATGGCCGTGAGGCGAGGAAACTCGTGTTTGACCTAACAATACCGCGAGGCTAGCATGACTGAGGCAACCAGTGGCGCTCACTATGCGAACAGTCTTGCCTGGCGCATTCCCGAGATGAATCTTTGTCACAGCCATGAGCGCAGGATCTCGTCCGGCCGGGTAGTTGCCCACCCGCTATGAACCCCTCAAACGAAGAACGTGCCAACATCGATCTTCAAGGCTGCGGTCGAACGAGCGATAAGATCACGGTAAAACATGCTGCCATTCTAACTGTGCCGAAGAGGACCACGGCGATGGTAGCTCTGTAAAGGTCAATCATGTCTGTCGCGCGTGGTGACCGGGAATCCGAAGAACGGGGTCGAGCGTGGAAGACCAGTGCACGAGGCACGGGAGACACGTCTATCGACTTGTATTATCGGCCGGAGGTTAATCGATATGTCTGAGACGACATTGATTCGTTGCCCGTCCTGTGCCTCGACCAATCGTGTGCCGCGGGCAAAGATCGAAGAGGGGCTTCACCCTGTGTGCGGGGCATGTAAGAAGCCATTGCCCGTTTGCAGTAAACCCCTGATGGTCACCGACGCGACGTTCGCTGCCGAGGTCGAGCGTTCCCCGTTGCCGGTACTCCTCGATCTATGGGCCGCTTGGTGCGGACCATGTAGGATGGTAGCCCCGATGGTCGATGAACTTGCGACAGAATTCGCCGGTCGTGTGCGCGTGGCAAAACTGAATGTTGATGAGAATCCGGCGACGGCCGGCCGGTTCAATGTGGTCAGCATTCCGACATTGTTGGTGTTGAAAGAAGGACGGGAAATCGATCGTATCGTGGGTGTACAGCCAAAAGCGGAGATCGTACGGCGACTGGCGCGTGTCCAGGCCTGAACCATCGATTAACCATTCCGGCGCCCCGGGGAGGACATGACCATGGAAGACAATAGGGCAGATCAGCCCGTCTTGAGTCAGATTCAGCGCCTCGTCACGGAAGAGCACCAGCTGTACGAGCGGGGCGTGGCTTCTGATGTCGATGGAGAGCGGTTGGAGAAACTCAAGATTGAGTTGGATCAGTGTTGGGACCTCTTGCGCCAGCGCCGGGCACTTCGCGATGCCGGGCGGGACCCTAACGAAGCCCATACCAGGCCAGCGGAGGTTGTTGAGAAATATGAGCAGTAGGTTCACGACGCGCTGAATAAAGCGCATCACATG
>DAISKX010000586.1:0-2980 GCA_036820725.1 Nitrospiraceae bacterium | reverse complement strand
ACACTCGCATCCGATCTGATTGTGAGCACCGCTCCGCCTGAGCGTGCAGGGGCCGCGGCTGGGATTTCGGAGATGAGCGCCGAACTCGGCGGCGCCCTTGGTATTGCGCTCCTTGGCAGCGTTGTGACCGTGATCTATCGCGGAGCGGTAGCCGGCGCGTTGGGTGGCGACCTGCCGCCGGACGCGCTTGAAGCTGCACGCGATACGTTGGGAGGCGCGCTCTCAGTGGCGGGGGCTCTGCCCGAGCAGCCTGGTGCGGCTTTGCTGAGCGCCTCGCGTAGCGCCTTCATCGAGGCGTTTCGGGCAACCGCCCTGGCTTCAGCTGCAATTACCCTGATCGCAGCGGTCGCAGCCGCCCTGATACTGGGGCGACCTCAACAGACCCCTGCGATCCCATCTCCATCAGACACTGCCGAGTCATGAGAACTGCACACCCACGATGGACACGCCAGCACTGGTCGGCGGTCTTACAGGACAAATGAACCTCCAGGGAGGAAACTCAGATGCCGCGGAACTCGAATGAAGCAAAAATACGAATCCTGGTCGAAGATTGGGCAAAGGCTGTGCGAGCGAAGGACATGGATGGCGCGCTTGCGAACCATGCCGACGACATCGTGATGTTTGATGTGCCTATGCCTCTCCAAGCCATAGGGATAGAGGAGTACAGAAACACTTGGGAACTGTTTTTTGACAACAGCCCAGGAGGGCCGGGGTCGTTTCATGTGGCGGAACTACAGATCACTGCAAGCGATACGGTCGCGTTTGCCCACGGCCTCTTGCGGATTGGTGGTTCCGAGAAACCTGTGGGCCGTCTTTCCATCGGATTACGGAAAGAAGATGGCGAGTGGTGTATCGCTCACGAGCATCACTCATATCCAACAGATTTAGAACAAGATCAATGATGAAGATGAGGCACGTGCTCGGAGGGACGGTGATGCGCGGGAAGTCGAGGCCCGTGGGCGGACTATTGGGCGAGTTCGACCAATGAGCCATTCGCCAGCCTTAACAGCCCTGAGCCTGAGACGGGAGCTTCGAATGTCTATAACGCTGCGAAAACGGCACGCAGGATGTTCACTAGGCTGTCCTCTTCGCTCTTGGCTCGTATATCGAAACACCGTCAATTGCCAAACGCCAGTCGTCTCGCGCGGTTTTCGTAGCAAGACGTCAATCGTCATTCGTCAACCGAGAATAGAGATCAGCGCGTCATTCTTTACGAATGACGCATGACGGTTGACGGGTTCCGTCGCTTCACGAATTGCTATCGGCCGTCCTCAAGCGTCTGCGGAGGATGCACGCGTTGTTGCTGCTCGCGCGTAAGGATCTGTCGCGCTTTGAAATAGCCAAGGGCCTTCACCTGGGTGATCCGGCTCCGAACCTCTTCGAGTCCGTGAACGGCAGTCGCGATCTTGTCTTCGGGTACCGGCGTCTCCCCATCCTGATAGCGAAGGAGATTCAGGAGTTTCAGTTCTGCCCCTTTCAGCTTCGCCTGCTCGATCAACACGGTTTTGTTCGTCTCGTTTTTTGCGGCCACTAAGGCCGTGGTTTGCTCCGCCGTGAGTCCAAGCCGCCCGATTTGATCGAGAAAATAATCGAAGCCGAGCGGGCCTGCATGACCTCCTGAACGGTCTCCATGACCGGCGCCCGCATGGCCGGTCCGCTCCTTGTTCGCCGCATGGCGCGGGCGGTTCTGTTTCAGTTCGGCCAGCTTCTTGCGCTGCTCTTCCGTCAACTGCGCATCGATCTGGTCCGAAACCCCAAAGATCTTGCTGAACAACACTCCTTCCGTCTCACCCGTCTTCTGCATTTTGGCGTGAATCACCTGAGGGTCCACGTCCGGCCGCATCACCAGCTCATCGGCCTCCACACGGCTGAGATCGATGTCCGTGCCCAACCGAAGCACCTCGCGGCGTGCGCCTTCCAGCAGCGAGTGAATGGAATGCGCCTGGGCATCGGTCAGTCGCAGCTCGTCGCGGTAGCCGTTGTAGACCCGTCCAATGCCCTCCAAGGACATCAAACTGATTTTCGTGTTGAACCCCTGCGATAACCGAAACGCCATGGTCGGATGCGACGACTCGCGAACCTTGGCCTGCTGATCGGCATTGAGTACCCCTCGCAGGTTGGCGAGCGTGTCGATGAAGAAATTGAGCTCATCGGTCTCAATCCCTCCGGTCAGCGTGTTGGCGATGCGGTATTCGTTGTCCTGCAACAGGCCGTGGCGGCGCTTCTCCTCCAGCTCCTGGAACATCCCGACCAGAACCGCCTCCTTCATCCACATCTCAGTCTTGAAACGCTGCACGAGACCGGCCATGGTCTCCTTCTGCTGCGGCGTCAGCCCGAAACTATGGCCGAGGTGCGCATAATATCCGGCAATCTGCTCGATCGCGCGGATCATCCGTGGACCCGGCGTAAACTCCATATCGTGCGACTGGGCAGCCAGGTGGCTCGACATGCAACCGACCATCAAGACCGTCAACATCAGCTTTTTCATCGGTGCACTCCTTGATGAAAGCAGAATCCTGCGCGCCTTCGGAGCCCGTCGAGCCCAAGAATTCGCGCTCGTCTGGATCTAGTTCAGAAGGAGCACAGCATAGGACGCCGGACTCAGTCAAGCCGGATGTTCCCCCTTTGCGTCCCCGAACTAAAATTCAAAGCCCACGCCGAAGATGTATGAGTCATCGAGCTTCTTACGACCTGGTGCTGGCACCGTGTTCAGTCGATAGTCATATTCAAAGCTGACGTAGAGGGTCTGATAGACACTGACTCGGACGCCTTGGTCCGTACTGATTCGGACCGCATTCCCCGACCTCAGATCATAGTAGCCATCAAACCGTTGAAAGATTTTTATCCGAGGCAGCAGGGTGTGCTCGAAACGCCAGCTCCAATGGAAGGATGGCGTGTCGGTATGAGGCAGGGTCGTGTAGTCTTCGTCGACATAGCCCATACCGAGAGTACCGGACAGC
Source organism: Nitrospiraceae bacterium (assembly GCA_036820725.1). Classification (GTDB taxonomy): domain Bacteria; phylum Nitrospirota; class Nitrospiria; order Nitrospirales; family Nitrospiraceae; genus DASSBQ01. The sequence goes on along the minus strand of DAISKX010000586.1, from coordinate 20 downwards.
GTGGTCCGGTCGGTGCTTAA
>DAISKX010000585.1:0-2986 GCA_036820725.1 Nitrospiraceae bacterium | reverse complement strand
GGCGGAGCATGTCATGCTCGTCGATCTGGGGCGCAATGACGTCGGTCGCGTGGCCCTCAAAGGTTCGGTCCGCGTCGAATCGTTGATGCAGGTCGAACGGTATTCGCATGTCATGCATATCGTATCGCAGGTCGCGGGAGAGTTGGACCGAGGAAAGACGGTCTATGACGTCCTACGGGCCTGCTTCCCCGCCGGCACCGTGTCCGGCGCACCAAAAATCAGGGCGATGGAGATTATCGAGGAGTTGGAACCGGCGCGCCGTGGCCCCTATGCAGGCGCAGTCGGATACTTCAGCTTTTCTGGAAACATGGATATGTGCATTAACATCCGTACCGTCGTCATCAAGGGACGCCAGGCCTTCATCCAGGCCGGAGCGGGTATTGTGGCTGATTCGAATCCTGAGCACGAATATGAGGAAACCTGCAATAAAGCCAGGGCCATGATGAAGGCGATCGAATTGGCCGAGCAGGGGCTGGAGTGAACGGGACGTCACGCGTCAATCGTCAAGCGTCAAGCGGCCGATTGAGTGAATCTCCGTTCGATTGACGAATAACGATTGACGAATAACGAGCATTCTTATGCTGCTGATGATCGATAACTACGACTCTTTCACCTATAACCTGGTGCAATACTTTGGCGAACTGGGGGAGGACGTCCGTGTCTATCGGAACGACAAGCTCACCGTTCAGGAGATCGAGGATCTGAAGCCGAGCCGTATCGTCATTTCCCCGGGGCCCTGCACTCCAAAAGAGGCAGGGGTGTCGGTAGATACCATTCGTCATTTTGCGGGGCGTCTCCCGGTGCTGGGGGTCTGTCTCGGCCACCAGTCATTGGCGGTCGCGTTCGGAGGGGCGGTTGTTCGTGCGGATCGGTTGATGCACGGCAAGACGTCGATGATCACGCATGACGGCAGGACGCTGTTTCAAAACCTCCCTAACCCCTTCGAAGCGACGCGGTACCATTCGCTCATCGTGCAACGTGACAGCCTTCCGGCCTGTTTCGAGATCTCAGCGGAGACAGCCGAAGGGGAAATCATGGGGATGCGCCATAAGACGCTGGGTGTGGAGGGTGTGCAATTTCACCCGGAGTCCATTCTCACCATCGCGGGCAAAGATCTCTTGCGGAATTTCCTCAAGCTCTAACGGGACGCGTCGCTCGTGAACTGAGCACCCCAGAATTCTGAGTTCTGAATTCTGAGTTCTGAGTTGGCGAGATAGGATAGATGGGCTGCTCAAACCAAGAAGGGATCAATGCTTAGTTCTCAGCCATGAGCTATACGCCATCAGCTCTTCACGCATGACGATCAAAGACGCCATCGCCAAACTCGCCGATCGGGCCAGCCTCTCGGAAAAAGAGTCGGAAGAGGTCATGTCGCAGATCGTGGATGGCGCCGCGACGTCGTCCCAGATTGCCGCCTACCTGATGGGACTGCGCATGAAAGGGGAGACGGTCGAAGAGATTGCAGGATCGGTGCGGGCCATGAGAGCGCGCGCGACAAAAATCAGGGTCGGCGATGCCATGGTGGTCGATACGTGCGGGACGGGCGGCGACTGTGCACATACCTTCAACATTTCGTCTGCCGCGGCGTTCGTGGTGGCCGGTGCGGGTTTGACTGTTGCGAAGCACGGCAATCGGTCTGTGTCCTCGAAATGCGGGAGCGCGGATGTCTTATCTGCCCTGGGCGTGACGATAGATCTGCCGGCTGAGCGCGTCGCCGATTGCGTGAACGAGGTCGGCATCGGCTTCCTCTTTGCACCCCTCTACCACAGCGCCATGAAACACTGTGCCCCCGTGCGGCAGGAGATGGGGATCCGCACGCTGTTGAATATTCTGGGTCCATTGACGAATCCGGCCGGCGCGACCATTCAGGTATTGGGTGTGTTTGATGGAGGGCTGACGGAATTGCTGGCCAAGGTGCTCATCCACCTCGGCACACAACACTGTTTCATCGTCCATGGCATGGACGGGCTGGACGAGATTACGGTGACCGACCGTACAAGAATATCCGAAGGAAAAGCCGGCGTCGTGTCCAGCTACACGATCGATCCAGCCGAGTTCGGCGTGGCACGCGCACGTCGAAAAGATCTGGCCGGTGGGACGCCGGATGACAATGCGCGCATTGTCCGGGAGATTCTTCTCGGGAAGAAAGGCCCCAGACGGGATGTTGTATGTTTGAATGCCGCTCCGGCTTTCGTGGCGACCGGAAAAGTAAAAACGCTGCAGGAGGGGTTTCAGTTCGCCTGCCGCATCATCGACTCGGGCGAAGCCATGGAAAAACTCGAGGAGTTGGTCCGTTTTTCGACGCGAGGCCTCGTGTGATTCTCCAGCGTATTCTCGAGCATAAAGCAGCCGAGCTGCGACACAAGGAAAGTCGCGGATATCTGACGGACCTGAAAGGGAAGATTCGCGATGTCGGGCCTACCTCCGGGCTGGCCGTGGCCATTGACGCGACGAGGAGCCCCGGCAGGCCGGCGTTGATCGCAGAGGTCAAAAAAGCATCACCCAGTCTCGGTTTGATCAGGCCTGAATTTGAGCATGAATTCGATCCGGTCAAGATCGCCACGGCCTATCGGAAACACGGAGCCACAGCCATGTCCGTCCTGACGGACCAGGACTTCTTTCAAGGAAGCCTGGAGGATCTTGCTCAAGTCAAACGCGAGGTCGGTCTTCCATGTCTCAATAAGGAGTTTATGGTACGGGATATTCAATTTTATGAAGCCCGTGCTTATGGAGCCGATGCCATTCTCCTCATTGTCGCGGCTCTCGAGCGGCGGCAGTTGATAGATTTTTGCGCGCTCGCGAAAGACCTGTCGCTCGACGTGTTGGTCGAAACGCATCATGAAAGGGAATTGGATACGGTATTGGAATGGCTGCCGGATATCCGACTGATCGGGATCAACAATCGCGATCTTCAGACGTTCTCAACCGATATCACGGTGACGCAACGGCTGGCGAAGCGTATTCCGCCGGATAAGCTCATCGTCAG
>DAISKX010000584.1:0-2995 GCA_036820725.1 Nitrospiraceae bacterium | reverse complement strand
GTGGTCCGAACCCTCTGCGCAGATTGCTTGACATGTAAGACAGTTGCTCATAACTTAGAACTCAGAACTTATTCTTTCGGATGCCTTCCATCGATTTCCGCCTCTACTTGGTGACGGACCGGCATCAAACGCAAGGCCGTCCGCTCCTTTCCGTACTCGCCCGCTTTATTGATGCAGGGGGCACAACCATACAAGTGCGCGAGCGTGACCTGAACACCGGCCAACTGATCGCATTGGTTCAGGATGTGCAACGTCTCGCACGTTCCGCACGGATGACCGTCTTCATCAATGATCGCGTTGATCTTGCGACGGCGATGAACACCGGCGGCGTCCATCTGCGAGAAACGAGTCTGCCTGTGCCGGCCGTTCGCAATATCGTTGGTTCCAGTCATCTCATTGGAGTGTCCGCACACTCCATCGACGGCGTGGTGCAGGCAGAATGTCAGGGCGCGGACTTTGTTGTCCTCGGGCCTATATACGAGACGCTATCGAAACGTGAATACGGACAGCCGCTCGGCCTGTCGATGCTTGAACTGGCATGTCAGCGTGTAAACATTCCGGTGTTTGCGATCGGAGGAATTTCCATTGCACGAGCGCGTGAGGCGCGAAGTGCCGGTGCATTTGGAGTGGCGGTGATTTCTTCGATTCTTGCCGCAACGGATGTCGCCGTTGCAACTCAGGAGATGTTGAATGCCGTCGCTGAGCCGACGTCGCGATGATTATGAGCAGGCAGCGTCGCGTCGGACAAAACCAATGCGTGACCGTTGATCGTGTCCAGTTGACCGCCCTATAGGCGGATGATAGAATCCCGAATACTTGGACAGCACCATCTGGCAAGGCTTTCGAACGATCGACGAGCAACACGATGGCCGAATCCAAAGGGGGTCCGGGCCGACTCCGGTCATTACGAGATTCCGTCAAAAGGATCACGAAACAATTATCCGACGGAGAGGGGGTCGTGATACATAAGAACGAAGAGCATGTCCGCGAAGTTGAAAAACTTCGTATCCAAATCCAGTCCATGGAGGAGGAGATACGGCGTCTCTACCAGTCCCGCTATCAACTCGATCAGGCGACGAAGCAAAACGAGAAGCTTGTCGCGACTCTCCAGGAAGCCAAGTCTCAAATAGAAGCGCTCCGTGCCGAGGTTGAGAAACTGACGGCTCCTCCGTCTACCTACGGTATTTTTACGAGTCTCAACAAGGATGGTACATCGAACGTCTACGTGTCCGGACGTAAGATGAAAGTCAGTCTTCATCCGTCTATCAAGCCGAAAGAGCTCCGAAAAGGACAGGAAGTGATCCTCAATGAGGCGCTCAATGTCATTGAGGCGCGGGGGTTTGACGTTCAGGGCGAGGTGGTCCGACTGAAGGATATGCTGGACGGTCATCGTGCACTGATTACGGTGCATTTCGACGAAGAAAAAGTCGCTGAACTCGGTGAGCCCTTGTTGAGCGAACGTCTGAGCGTCGGAGATCATCTGCTATACGATCCCCGATCCGGCTGCGTCATCGAGAAGCTGCCGAAGTCAGAGGCGGAGGAACTGGTGTTGGAGGAGGTTCCCGATGTCGATTATGACCACATCGGCGGGCTGCAAAAAGAAATCGAGCAGGTTCGTGACGCAGTAGAGTTGCCGTTCCTGCACCCTGACCTTTTTGCCAATTATAAGTTGAGCGCTCCGAAGGGGGTGTTGTTGTATGGCCCGCCCGGTTGCGGGAAGACGCTGATTGCCAAGGCGGTGGCAAATTCCATTGCCAAAAAATTGGGGCATTTGACCGGCAAGCAGGTGCGCAGCTACTTCCTCCACGTCAAAGGGCCGGAACTGCTCAACAAGTACGTCGGTGAGTCCGAGCGGCAGGTGCGGGAAGTATTCAAAAAAGCCAAAGAACGGGCGGATGACGGACATCCGGTTATCGTCTTCTTTGACGAGATGGATGCCTTATTCCGGACGCGCGGCACCGGTATTTCGTCGGATATCGAGTCAACGATCGTCCCGCAATTTCTTTCTGAGATCGACGGGGTCGAGCGGCTCAATAACGTCATTGTCATCGGAGCCAGCAATCGCCAGGATCTGATTGATCCGGCGGTCCTTCGTGCGGGACGACTCGATGTGAAGGTCAAGGTCGGAAGACCCGATGCGACGGCTGCCCATGATATCTTCTCCATCTATATTACAGAAGGGCTTCCCTTTACCGAAGAGGAAGTGAAGCGCCATGGCGGAGATATCAAGGCGCTGGTTTCTTCTTACATTCAGAGCACCGTCGAGGCAATGTACGCGACTTCTGAAGAGAACAGATTTATCGAAGTCACCTATGCCAATGGCGAGAAGGAAGTGCTGTACTTCAAAGATTTTGCCAGCGGTGCGTTGATCGAGGGTATTGTGTCGCGCGCAAAGAAATTTGCGGTGAAGCGGGCGATTGCCATGGAAGGTCACGGATTGCGTGCTGAGGACTTTATCCGGGCCATTCGAGAGGAATTCAAAGAACACGAAGACCTGCCCAATACCACGAACCCTGACGACTGGGCCAAAGTAGCCGGGAAGAAGGGGGAGAAAATCGTCCATATCCGAACGATCAGCGGTGCTCCAGGTGAGTCGCGCCAGATCGAAACCGTTACAACCGGTCACTACCTCTAGGCTGTCATAACTCCATGCACGAAGGGAACCCGATCATTACGCCCCGTGTCCTCGGCACGGAGACCGAATTCGGTATTGCGAGCCGGGACCCCGCAGCCTTGGATCCTGTATCCAATTCAATCCAGGTGATCGGGCATTATCCAGGCCTCCCCGCTCCTCACGCCGTGTGGGACTATGAAAACGAGAATCCTCTCTTGGATGCGCGTGGGTTTGAAGTCGAAGGTGAACGGGAACGTCCTGGGCCGGATTACAACCGTCAATTGAACAAGGTACTCGCCAACGGTGGGCGGCTCTACGTCGATGGGGCTCATCCCGAGTATTCCACGCCTGAGTGCACGAATGCGCGTGAATTGGTCGCGT
>DAISKX010000583.1:0-2997 GCA_036820725.1 Nitrospiraceae bacterium | reverse complement strand
CGATCCGACCGACCACCCGGCCCTCGACCTCGACTGACGCGCGCGTGACTCGCTGAATGACGGCTTTCATGGATCAGACGTCATGCGTCATTCGGCAACCGCACTTGCTGACCATAAGTCGTCATTCGTCACACGTCAGTCGTCAACCGAAAATCGAGAAACAGCGCTCCACCTCTCCACGAATGACGGTTGACGGGTTTCCCACGCCTCACACATGTCGTGTGACGGTTGTCGCTCATTTCCCATTCTGTAGCTGTGAGAGCGTGCCTTCGAGTTTGAGGAGCCGTCGCTTCATGGGTAATCCGCCTGTAAATCCTCCCAGGGATCCGTCATGCGCGACGATCCGATGGCAGGGCACGACAATCGGCACGGGGTTGGACCCCAAGGCCATGCCGACGGCCCGCGCATACTGCTTTCCCCCCACATGAGCCGCCACCCACTGGTACGACCGGACTCGGCCATAGGGGATCCTGAGAATCGCGCGCCACACCAGTCGTTGGAAGGGCGTCCCGCCCGACATGTCGACCGGAAGGGAAAATGCACGTCGCTCGCCGGCCAGATACTCAATCAATTGAGTCCTGGCCTCATTCCAAAGAGTCACCGAAGTCCCATTGCCAGGGGACACCTGGTCTGGAACGGTTTTCCGGCCTGGTTTGCGATTGGATCGCGGCAAGATGATCGACGTCACGCCCTTCTCAGACGTCGTAATCTCCATCCAGCCCCACGCGGTGTGAACGGAAGCCTGGTGTGACATGCTTATGAAGTCCCCGCTTGCTTCGCCGAACGTCTGAATTTCCGTTTCACCATGCCCAAGAAGACATCGAGTTCCTCGGATCGGAGCACGGCGTGCACCACCAAGTACCCGACCACGCTCAGTCCGATCCCCACAAAGAGCATGACTGATTTAGCTATCCATTCGCCTTCGCGCGCCCACACCTCTGCGTCCGCGACCAACCAACAGGCTGTAGCAACCGGTACACAAGCCATCAGAACGCGAATGATTGATCGACCCACAGCGGCCCAGTCCACGCATCCCACCCGGCGGTTCAACAGCGCCACCAGAATCGTGACGTTCATCATGGAGGCCAATGCCGTGGCCAATGCCAGCCCCGCAGCCTCAAGCGAGCGCATGAGCATCAACGAGAACACGATGTTAGCCGCCACCGCACAAGCGGCAGTGACCGCCGGCGTCTTCGTATCCTGAAGCGAATAGTACGCCGACACAATGATCCGCACACCGGCAAACGCCCAGAGGCCGACGGAATAGCAGAGCACTGCAGTCGCGGTGGCGACTGTGTCCTCTCTCGTGAACGATCCGTGCTCGAAGAACAAGTGCACGATCGGTTGTCTCAAGAGAATGAGCCCGAGCATGGCCGGCAAGATGATGAAGAAAATCATGCGTAGGCCAAAGCCGAGGGTTGTGCGCAACTCGTCGAGTGCGCCTCGTGCGGCTTGCGCAGACAGGGTGGGCAGAATGGCGGTCGCAAGGGCGACGCCGAAAATTCCCAGGGGAAACTGAATCAGCCGCATGCCATAGAACAAATAGGTCGGACCTCCGGAGAAGAACGAGGCAAGGATCGTGCTGACGGTGATATTGATCTGTGTCACCGACAGCCCGAGCAACGATGGGACCATCAAGCGGCCGATACGTTTGACGCCCGGATGAGTCGGTCGAAACAGCACACCGAATAACATACCGCGTATCTTCAATCCCGGAAGTTGCATTGCAAACTGCGCTGCGCCTCCGGCCACGACGCCGATCGCCACCCCGATGATCGGATGGGGCATGAGGGGAGAGAGAAACAGAGCACACCCGATGATAAAGACATTGAAAAACACCGGCGAAAACGCGGGGGCGGCGAACGCGCGCAGGGAGTTCAGGATACCCATAGCCAGGGCGGCGAGGCTGATGAAGAGGAGATACGGCAACATGATTCGGGTGAGCAACGTCGTGAGCGCCAATTTGTCCGGGGCGTCGTGAAATCCCGGCGCCAGCAGCCAGACGATCCCCGGTGCCGCCGCGATGCCGAGCACCGTAATGGCCGTCACGATCGTCAGCAACGTGGTGAAGGTCGCGCTGCCTAGTTCCCAGGCATCGCGTTTGGTTTTGAGGGTGTGATACTCCGTGAATACCGGAATGAAGGCTGAGGATATCGAGCCCTCGGCGAACAACTCACGTAATAGGTTCGGAACCCGGTAGGCAACAAAAAAGGCATCGGCCGCAGGAGTCGCGCCGAACAGCCTCGCCAACACCATGTCACGAATGAAGCCGAGGATCCGGCTGGAGAACGTGGCAATTCCGATCAGGCCGGCGGCCCGGACGACCGAATGATTCTCGTCTTGCGCTTTGGTTGGGACAGCCGGCGCCGAGGTGGGATCGCTCATCGGAGCGGATTGTAGCGGAACAGTCTCCGGCAGTCCATTCACTGAGAAAAAAAGCATGCTGAGACACGAGAGCTTTCACATTGTTTTCCTTTTCTTGACGCGCCAATCGCTTGCGTTACTCTTAGGCTAGTTTCACATTTTTACCATCGCAGGAGGAGAAACTATGCTCCGCCAAATCGCTTGGATTTTGCTCACATTCGGCTTTGTCCTGCTCTCCGTTGGTCTCGTGCAGGCGGCAGCAAATCCGGATAATGGGCCGGGCTGTGGACTAGGAAAGCTTGCGTGGATGGACTACGGAGGCCAGAAGCAAATTGCACCGCAAGTCATGATGGCAACCACCAATGGAACCTTCGGAAGCCAAACCTTCGGCATTTCCTCCGGCACGTCCGGCTGCACGAACGACGGCGTCATCATGAAGAACAAGCACGTCAGCATGACAGCGCTCTCCTATGACAGCCTGCGACAGGAAATGGCTCAGGGGAGAGGCGAGCACCTAGCGTCGCTGGCCACCCTGCTGGGTGTTCGTGAGGAGGATCAGCCGGCATTCTTCGCCCTCGTGCAGGAGAAATATACCGCCTTGACGGCATCCGAACGCACGTCCCCGGCGACCAT
>DAISKX010000582.1:0-3004 GCA_036820725.1 Nitrospiraceae bacterium | reverse complement strand
CCCAGGCTTTCAGTTCGTTCAATACCATACCTTCAGTATAGCTGGTTACCACTCCGTCCTCGTGACGACCGTCTCGTCCATTACCTTTCCCATACCTTCTGCGAGACCTTCGAGCGGCATTTCGAGGTACGATTTCCTTTCCGGCTGCACATTGTACATAATCTTCTCCTTCGCATCGAAGACCATGAAGGTCTTTTCTTCGTCCGGCACGACGCTTTCGAAGCGCAGCTTCTCACCTTTGATGAACCACTGTTGCTGAGCGACGGACTCGTCGCTCGTCTCCTCGATGTGGATCACCCCCTCGAAGTCGCCCGCCATGGAAAGTCCCGAGAGTCCCACCCCGATGACGGCGCTCAATGCGGTAATGAGCAATGGTTTCATGCCGTGCTTCCTTTCTCCATGTGACATGCCACGCGGGCCACGGTTACTGGCCGCTCTGCTGACGCTTTTTCATCATCTCCCCAAATTGTCTCATCATCTCGTTCGCATCCGGTTGCTGGCTCGACCCTCCCTGGCCACCCGCTGTCCCGCCTGGCTCGGCTTTGCGCTTCTTCATCGACTCCATCATTTTCTGAAAATCTTCACCGCCATGACCCTCTGCGCCGCCCGCCCCACGCATCATAGTTCCGGGATCCACCTTGGTGTAATCTGCAGGCATGGTGAACAAACTCTTGTCCAAGCTCTTCTTTTCGATGCTGGTGGCTTCCGTCCTTGAAGTTTCTTTCCCGTCGTCACCGTAACGGATGGTCCGCAGCCCAAACCCGCCCTCATTGACGAGTTGCTTCACCCACGCGGGCTGCGAGGACCGCTGCGTCTGTTTTGGGTCCATCCAGAATGTGGCTGATTTTCCAAACCCCTTAGCAACACAGATCTCGTGATTCAGCTTCTTCGTGTCTTTATCCTTGATCCGCCAGACCTCGCAGGAACAGTTGGCAATCTTGTCCATCTTGCCCGTGCGCTCGACCGTATGCTTCTCAAGGGCTTCTTTCATGTGCTCCTGGGCTTTCTCCCCGCCCTAATCGAGGGACAGTTCCATGTACATCTTCTTGTCGGACATCGGCATCAGCATCGTTCGCGCCTGGCTATTGACGATCATAAAATGCGGCTTCCCATCGCCTCGCAACATTTCCATTCGGGCTTTCTCGCCCTGGATATACCAATCCATGGTGGTCGCACTGTCCATGTCAGAGCGGGTCGTTTTCATATGGAGAACGCCTTCGAAGTCTCCTGCCTGGGCGAAGGATGAGCAGACCATGAATGTCATGCTGCCGATGGCAAGACCTACACAGTTCTTCATGTTGGTGTCTCCTGGTTAGAATAGCGACGATCGAGAAGCGCTGCCGGTATATCCCCTGGATACCGATCGGCCAGTAGAAAGCCGACGATGCAAACGCATAAATCCCGCCCTCTCACACGATCTTGAGTTTGTCGAAGTTTACGTCCTTGGGAGCCGGAGGGGTCGTGAGTTTCATGCATTTGAGGGCATCCACTACCAGATCGGCGACCACGAGATTCCGATACCATTTACGATTGGCCGGTACGACATACCAGGGAGCATGGTCCGTGCTCGTCGCTGAGATGACATCTTCAAACGCCCGCATGTATCGATCCCAGAGTTTACGTTCTTCGAGATCGCCCTCGTTAAACTTCCAGCGTTTCTCCGGATCTCCTATCCGTGCCTCAAGGCGTTCCTTCTGCTCATCTTTTGAGATATGGAGAAACAACTTGATAATAGACGTGCCGTTCTCAGCCAACAGTCCCTCGAAATCTTTAATGTGGCCAAACCGTTGCTTGGCGATCTTGTCTGATACCCACCCATGGACGCGCGTGATCAAGACATCTTCGTAATGTGAGCGGTTGAAAATGCCGATATATCCCTTCGGAGGTGCCTCCTTATGAACTCGCCAGAGAAAGTCGTGCGCGCGCTCCAGACTGGAGGGCGTCTTGAATGTGGCGACCTTGCACCCTTGCGGATTCACACCGGACATCACGCTCTTGATGGTTCCGTCCTTGCCGCTGGTGTCCATGCCCTGCAGCACGATCAACAACGACCGCTCCGCGTTCGCATACAGTCGTTCCTGCATGCCGTCGAGTTCGGAGATCAGTTTCTCAGTCTCCGCCTTTGCCTGCGCCTTGTCATCGTCGCTTTTCTTGTACTCTCCGGTATCGTCGGGATCGTGGTGCTTCAGCTTAAGCCGCTTACCCGGTCTCACGCGATAGATGTCCAGCATGGCCTTCCTTCCTCCCAGCGACGGGCGGCTATTGTACTCTTTTTCCCGCGCCGCGCCATACGGTTACGGCCCTGCGCGCTACGATTCAAGCTGCCTGTTTGAGTGAATTGCCGGCGTGATCTCAGCGATGCGACTGCTAGCACGCGGCGCCGTCTTAAGTCGTGAATGAAGAGGCATCCGGGCCGTGTTCGGATGAGCATGCAACCAAACCTGTGAGGGGAAACTGTTACATCCGTTCCGGCACCCCGATCCCCAGCAGCTCCAACCCTTGACGCAACGTCCGCGCCGTCACGTGGCAGAGGGTGAGGCGCGAGGACCGTGCAGGTTCCTCGGACTTGAGTACCGGACATGTTTCGAAAAAACTATGAAAGCAGCTCGCAAGCTCGAAGAGATAGTTCGCCAGAATGTTCGGTTTGTAATCCGCGAGTACTTGTGGAACGATTTCACCGAATTGATTCAATTGTTTTGCCAGCTTGAGTTCCGCCACGTCGGTCAACGCGAGCACACAATCCTGATTCGGGGCCTCGAACGGCTGTCCGCGATCCACTGACTTTCTAAAAATACTTTGGATGCGCACATAGCTGTATTGCAGGTAGGGCGCCGTGTTGCCCTGAAAGCTCAACATTTTCTCCCAGCTGAACACGTAATCGCCCTGCCGATTCGGCAGGAGATCCGCATACTTCACTGCCCCCAACCCGATAATTCGTGCCGTGGCCGCCCGTTCCGACGTGGAAAGGTCGGGATTTCTTTCCGCGATCAACTTGTCAGCCCGC
>DAISKX010000581.1:0-3010 GCA_036820725.1 Nitrospiraceae bacterium | reverse complement strand
GTTGACCTTCCCGCCGATAACCATCGTCGGATCGAGGCCCCCTTGGGCTAATACATTGGCCACCATGGACGTCGTCGTCGTTTTGCCGTGGGCTCCGGCTATCGCGACTCCGTATTTCAACCGCATCAGTTCGGCCAGCATTTCCGCCCGCGGGATCACCGGGATTTGTTTCGCCTTCGCGACGACGACTTCCGGATTCGTCTGGGCTACGGCCGACGAGGTGACCACGACCTGCGCATCCCCGATGTTGGATTCGTGGTGTCCGATTGCAATCCGTCCGCCGAGTTCCTCCAGCCGCCGGGTGGTGTCCGATTGGTGCAAATCCGAACCGCTGACTTTGTACCCGAGCGTAAGCAGGACCTCGGCGATGCCGCTCATTCCCGAACCGCCGATCCCTACCAAATGAATATGTTGCGTCTTTCTAAACATCGCTGTCCGCTTTAAGCTTTGCGCCCTGGGAATCCCGTTGGCGCCATTTCGATGCGGATCCTTTTCACTGGCTTGACTCTCCCCCCGCTCATACCGCTCCAAGACTCCTGTTGGTCTCATGACGCCTCCCCATTACGTCATAACATTCGCGGACAATGACCTCTGCAGCATCGATCCGTCTCATGGCGAAGCTATTCGTACTCATCGTGTGCAGACGCTCCGGTTCCTGGAGAATCCCTGTAATCGCCCGGGCAAGTCGCGCTCCGTTGAGATCTGCTTGAGACAGCACAACCGCCGCGCCGGCTGACTCCATCACCTGCGCGTTCAATGCCTGATGGTTATAAATGGCGGTCGGCAACGGAATAAGAATAGCGGGCTTACCACAGACCGTCAGCTCCGCAATGGTCATTCCGCCTGCTCGAGAAACGACCAGAGCCGCCGACCGTAACACTGCCGGCATGTCGTACAAGAACGGAACGACCTTTGCATCCATACCGGCCGTGCGATAGGCATCGGTCACCCGCGCATGATCAGGTTGACCGGTCTGATGCGTCACTCTGATGCCCGGGATTGACTTGAGATGCGGCAGAGCTTCAATCACCGCACTGTTGATCGCCTTGGCCCCCTGACTGCCTCCGAAGATCAACACATGGCACGTCTCTGCTTTCGCACTGGGCGCCCCAGTGTCTCGTCCCTGCTCCAAGAACGCGCGTCTCACCGGCATCCCCACGACACGGACTTTCGCCCGGTCGAAAAACTGTGTCGTCGTGTCGAATGCCAAAAAGATACGCCGCACCAACGGCGCGACGACCTTATTGGCCATACCCGGATAGGCGTTGGGCTCCAGCATGACCCCCGGAACACGACGGACGAACGCCGCCAGCAGGACCATCGGACTTGTATAACCACCGACCCCGATCACCAGATCGGCCTTCCGCTTCGCCAGTACCCGAAAAGATTGCCACAAGCTCAAGGGAAGCATGGCGACAGCGCGGATAACGTCCGTCACACTCCTCCCCATGACAGGCTTGGCTGAAATGAAATCCAATTCAAATCCCTCGTGTGCAAGCACCGTAGCTTCGATGCCGCGCGGTGTGCCGACGAATACCACCAGTGTCGCCGGATCCCGTCGAAGAAATTCTCTTGCGACCGCAATCGCCGGATAGAGATGTCCACCGGTTCCACCTGCAGCCACCACCACGTTCATGAGCCACTGCTTCCCCGTCCACTGCGCGACCTGCCGGCCTCCCGTCCGCCGTGACGGTCTCGCGAGATACTGAGCAGAATACCCACGGCAAACAGACTGGCCACGAGGGACGATCCCCCATAGCTGACAAATGGCAATGTGAGCCCCTTGGTCGGAAGTAACCCCGTCACGACGCCGGCATTCACCAGCGCTTGAATGCCGATCAACAAGGTGATCCCCACTCCCAGATGCCTGCCGAATGGACTCCGTGCCCTGCTGGAAATTTGTAACCCTTTGACGACGAAGATGGCGAACAGCAGAATGATCATCGCGCTGCCGATCAGGCCTAATTCTTCCCCCACCAGAGCGAGGACAAAATCCGTATGCGCCTCCGGCAAGAAGAACAATTTTTGTTTGCCTTCGCCAAGCCCGACGCCAAATAGGCCGCCACTGCCGAAGGCCAGGAACGACTGCGTAATCTGAAATCCGGAATCGGAGGCATTCTCCCACGGCCTCAAGAAGGTCAATAATCGCTGCCGCCGGTAACTGGATCCCAGCATGAGCATCATGACGACCGGCACGGCGCAGAGCCCCAGCGTCAATAGATGCGTGATCCTTGCACCGCTCAGAAACAAGAGCGTCACCATGACCAATCCCATGACCACAACCGTCCCCAAATCCGGCTCCAGAAGCACTAGCGTGCTCAGAGCACCCACGACGACGATCGGTGGAAGGATCCCCCGCGCAAACTGTGTAATCCTTTCGTTCTTCTTGGCTAGATACGCGGCGAGATAAATCACCGAAACGAGTTTCACAATCTCGGCCGGCTGAATATGGAGCATGCCCACCTGTAACCACCGTCTTGCCCCCTTCGCAGCCACGCCGAAAGAGGGAACCAGGACCAGGATCAGTAAGACCACCGTCAGTCCCAGAATAGGGATGGCCAATTTCCGCCAGACCGTGTACTCGATCCGCGACACGATATGCATGACGAGTAACCCGCCGGCCAGCCAGGCCATTTGCCGCTTCAGGAAATACCACGAATCGTGAAATCGAGTACCCGCCACCACTGCGCTTGCGCTGAAGACCATGACCAGCCCGACAAATGCCAAGATCAGCGTGACCGTGAGCAAGGTCGGATCCATCGCCACCCGTTTGACCGACCGCTGACTGGACGTGGGCCAGGGTAATGTGAGCGTCCCGACGGCTTTGTGCGCCATTGCTCAGCTTTTCATCCTCCCGCACCGGACTGCCGTCTTGTCACGACGCCAACCCCTGGACTAACGATTTAAATTGCTTGCCCCGATCTTGATAGTCGGCAAACATATCGAAACTGGCGCAGGCGGGCGAGAGCAACACCACGTCGCCGGGCTTGGCCTCTCCCGCAGCAAGTTC
>DAISKX010000580.1:0-3014 GCA_036820725.1 Nitrospiraceae bacterium | reverse complement strand
AGGCGGGAGGCGCACAGATGTGGGCTACATCCGGTCGTTCGGAGGCGAGTAGTTCCTCGGGAGTATTGAAGCCTTTGACGCCCGGCGCAATCAGCCGCATGGCGGTGGTGGCGATGTCCGACGGATCCGCCACGGCAACCAGCTCAACGTTGGGACATCTCAGGATGGCACGGGCGTGGTGCTGCGCATGGCGGCCCGCGCCGATGAGCGCGATACGAAGGACACGGGATTCGTCAACTGTCGTCCTGTGGTTCGTCACGAGACATTTCTCATTGAGCAAGGTCCTATCCCATGTCTCGGGTTGGCCGGGAGTACGTTCCGGATCATGTCGTCGAAGTATTGGACGTGGCTGGAGGGTGGCACCGTATGGGAGTAACCTACCTGTCTTACAGACTTGATCCCGACTCCCGTCTCCATAAACCAGGCCAAGTATACTACAGGGAGATTCGGCAGGCCATGCTTTCGCGCTTTCGGCATGCGTCGGCTAAGAAAAACTAATCCTTGATTGAGCAGCGGCGGGGTCTTCACGCACCTGAAAGGTTGCGAACTGTTTCAACATGCTGCGAGGATTTCTGACAGACGGCGATGAAATAGCCGTTATGCCAATCAGACAATTGTCTCCGCAACACCGTGGGGTGAGAGTTGTCTTGCGTCGTATGGATCTGTATTTGAGCGATGATCTTCACCCCCAGCGATTCCAGCGCTTTCATGGTGCCATCCCTCACCTGCTTCCAATTCCAATCGTCGATGATCAACAGATATTCATCATCGAGCGCCGGTTGAGCGATGCTGACACCATCAAGATGGTCACGCTCTGAATGAGGTCCATCAAAGCAATAGATGTTGAATTTTCCGAGGGCAGCATAGTCCACGGAGCGAAAATCCGCCTCAATGAATCGAAAGTTGACGGCCGGCGTCACCACCCGATTGATGTGTTTTTGGAATGTGTCCTTCGGACCGTTGAACTCCGACCAATTGTCGATACAGCATGCGGTCATGCGATTACCGGCTATGGCCGAACAGGCGGTGGAACCAGCCCATGATCCCACTTCCAGGTAGCGCGCATTCGGCATACCCCCCACGAGTGTGTTGATCAACCCCCGGTACTTCCGGCCGGACATGCCCTCCATTGAGCGGACCCAACCGGGCAATTTGGTCTCCATGGCCAGCGCGTTCTCCATGGTACGTTGTAAGAGGCGAGCATACTCATGGGTCTTGAAGTCTCCACGCCAGCGAATGGATGTTTCATCCTGCGCAATTCGTTCCTGCAAGCGGATGGCAATGGGGCCGTCCGAAGCGATTTGTTTCTGAAACTTTTCTACCTGCAGATCATTCATCAAGTTGGTGTGTGGCTTCATCTTCAACAGGAGGGATGAATAGGCATTGGCGGCGAGATCGAGGACGGCAAAGGGAAGTGTGATTGCCCGATAGATGAGGGCCGCCAAGCGTCGCTTGATGCCAGGCACACCGGTGGAAGGCATCTTCGTCACTTGGTTTTCTGCCCAATTATTCATGGAGCGCTTGGAATCCTCGATTACCTGATTCTTTACCCAGATCCGCTCCAAAGTACACGCAGTCCGAAAGCTACTGCAAGCGGATAATCCGGCCGGAATGTCACGCACGGGTGAAATTTGCAGCCCCACACACATGCCGGTGGACCTGATGCCTCCCCGCCTGCCGCAGGGTTAGTACAAAATCGAAGGAAGAAATGCACCGGATGGATCTTGATACAGCCCCACGCTCATCAACGTCATCGGATAGACGACGCGCAGCCCATGAGCAAGGCACCAGCGGAACAATTCGGCATTGCGCGTCGGAAGTAAAAACCCCGGACCTTGGAACTCCCGCGCGGCCCCGATCAACGCTTTCAGCTCTTCGTTCGTGTGACCAACGGCATGCCCGAAATATCCGATCATGGTCGCATAGCCGGTGATGTGTCCGCCATGTTCGACCACGAGAGCACTTCCCTGTGTGATCGCGTCGCGCAGTTCCCGCCCCCGATCGTGTCCGTGCACTTGAACACATAGGCGATTGCAAGCATCGAGATCGCTCTCTTTGGCAGGCCGCACCGCATAGCCCGGGACGACAAGGTTCAGCGTGGGACCTTGCATGACCGACAACGGTTCGCGCGCATCGAAGCCCAGCTTGGTATAGAGGGAGAGCGAACGATTGTGATACGCGGACTGAACCAACCGCACGCCGGCGAAGCGTTTGGTGCCGGCCCGCTCCAGAACACGTTCCATCAATTGGCGTCCGATGGAACCATTTTGAGCGGACGGGTGAATCGTAATAGGCCCCACACCGGCAATAGAATCGCTTTCCCAGAGGAAGTTGCTGCCGACGATGCCGTCATCGGATTCACCGACAACCGAATACACGTCGTCTCGCGACAGAATCATCGTCAGAATGCCCACCGCCGCCTCCGGTACGGGAAAGTCGACAGGAAAGTTGTGCTGCTCGGCGATGAGCTTGAACGCTTCGTAGAAAATAGCGCCACAGGCCTTCGCGTCCTCTAGTCTGCCAGGCCGGAACGTCGCGTGCATGGCCGAGTCTCCTCATCCGTTAGAGTGGAACACCGTCAATCGAATTGGCGTGGATGCTCCACAGCTTATGTTTCCAGATGAATCGTGTCAACCAGGAGAGTCGGCAGTCTGCGTGTCAAAAATAAAAGACCCGCAAACCGCTTAGCCAAGACGCCCGACCCGTTTCAGTTTCTCGTTATCTCGTTTGTATTCGTTGAACATGATCATGCCGGCCATCCACAAGCCCATGCCGTCACTCGTCGAGGCTCGGGCTGAAGAGAAAAGGACCATAGATCACGGCGAACAGGAGATAGGCGCCACTCCAGCTCACCGCAGCCAAACCAAGGACGACATGTTCCGGAAGGACGGTGGTCGGCCCGAATACCCGCAGCATCGCACCCAGATTGACCAGAATGTAGATGAAGACCGTCATAGGACCCGCGTGCCGGGAGCGCCCCGTATGGCCTAGGCTGGCGCGGGTCATCACCGCCA
>DAISKX010000579.1:0-3022 GCA_036820725.1 Nitrospiraceae bacterium | reverse complement strand
GGCAAGCTGTCGAAGCCTGGCTGCGGTCTGGCTCCGCTCGCCGAAGAGAACAACGACCAGGGGGCAGTAGAGATGGGAGCGGTCGCCGAACTGCTTCCCGGTGCAATCGAGGTCACCGATAAGACGGCCCGTGATCGATTGGCAGGAATCTGGCGGGAGGAACTCCCGCAATCACCTGGAGCGCCCCTCATCGACCTGCTGGGATTGGCCCGTGAAGGCACTCTTAAGGCCATGTTCCTGGTGGGGGAGAATCCGATCGGAACTTTGCCTCCTGCCGCCCAAGCGAAGGAGGCCTTGGGGAATCTTGAATTGTTAGTCTGTCAGGAATTGTTCCTCACGGAAACGGCATCCATGGCCCACGTGGTGCTCCCCGCCTGTTCCTATGCCGAAAAAAGCGGCACCTTCACCAATTCAGAGGGCCATGTACAGGCAGTCCGTCAGGCCGTGGAGCCGATCGGGGAAAGCCGGCCGGACTGGGAAATCGAATCCGCATTATCCGTGCTCCTGGGAAACCCGATCGAGTATGGCGAGGCCCGCGAAATCCTCAAAGAAATCCGAAGTGTCATTCCCGGCTACGGACTGCTGGGGCCGGCCCCCACACCGCCTAAAGTAGATGAGCAGGTTGCGACGCGGTACCTCACGGAAACCTATGCAACGGACTTGCCCGACCGGTACAGATTGACCTCCTCCGTGCAGCGATCGGAATCGGTGACGTTGATCATGAAGCAGTCGTTGTTTCATTCCGGCAAGATGTCGACTCGTGCGAAGGGTCTCATTCAGATCCAGGATAAAGGGACCCTCGGTATGAATCCCCAGGATGCTTCGCACTACCACGTCGGCGATGGCGATCGTGTCCGAGTGTTCAATGGCCGCGGTGACGTCACGACGACGGTCAAATTGCGGGCACGGGTGCCGGCCGGAACGGTGTGGTTCCCCGAACACTTTGCAGACGACTTTAAACCGCTGGCGGATTTCAGCATTGATCCGCTGACGGGGGTCCCGTATTTTAGGCTGGCGCACGTCTCGATCGAAAAAGCTGGGTAACTCGATGTTGGGAGCCATTCTAGGTGTCAACACAAACATCTAGATCGGCTAAATGAATGATAGAGAAACGCATTGCAGACTGCTCAAACAGGCCGTTGTTTTTACCCGGCAATTCCCCGGCGGGTCCATCTCACCCACTCGCCCACCGATTGCTGCGCAATCGATTACCCGAGATGCGCCGCTCCGCGGTACGGCCGCAGCTTGGCTATGAATTCGCTCATACACTACCGTTGTGTATCTCGCCTTACGATTCGCGAGATACTTCAGCATCGAGCTTGAGAGGAGAGTAGCGGTCATGGAAATCGGATTGAGACTGGCGGTGTCGCTTGCGCAGATTGCCGCGGTTATGGGCGTGGTCATGCTGACGGTGATGGTCCTGACCCTTGCCGAACGTAAAGTGCTGGGATGGATGCAGGACCGCATGGGTCCGATGGAGGTCGGTCCGTATGGCGTGCTGCAACCGATCGCGGACGGCCTGAAACTCTTCTTTAAAGAAGATATCGTTCCCGCAGGCGCCAATAAATTCCTGTTCAGCCTCGCCCCTATTCTGGCTCTCGTCCCCGCCCTCATCGGATTTGCCGTCATCCCCTTCGGACCGGATAAGACCATCGAAGTATTCGGCATGCAGATCAAGCCCTTCGTGATCAGCGATATCAATATCGGCATTCTGTACATTCTTGCCTTCACGTCCATCGGCGCCTACGGCATCATCCTCGGAGGATGGTCTTCGAACAGCAAATATTCGCTCCTCGGCGGGTTACGATCGGCTGCTCAAGTCATCAGTTACGAACTCAATGTCGGACTGGCCATCGTCGGTGTGATTCTCTTGTCGGGATCGTTGAGCCTGGTCAAGATCACCGAAGCGCAATCGGGAGGGTTCTGGAATTGGTACGTGCTGGCCCTGCCGTTTCCTCAAATCTTTGCGTTCGTCGTCTTTGTGATCTCTTCGGTAGCGGAAACCAATCGCGTCCCGTTCGACTTGCCGGAAGCCGAAAGCGAACTTGTGGCCGGCTTCTTTACCGAATACAGCGGCATGCGATTCGCCTTTTTCTTCATCGCCGAATACGCCAATATGATTCTGGTTTCCTGCGTCGCAGCCGCCTTGTTCCTGGGAGGGTGGAATGCCCCCTACCCCGGCACATTGCTCGAACGGATCGGCCTCGACAGTATCGCATGGGCCGAGAATGTCGTGTGGTTCGCAGCCAAAGTGTACTGCTTCCTGTTTCTGTTTTTCTGGTTGCGTGCCACGTTGCCCAGACTCAGATATGACCAGTTGATGCGTTTCGGGTGGAAGGTGATGCTCCCGATCGCCTTGGGGAATATCGTCATCACCGCCATTGCCGCGTATTTATTTCCACGATCCTGAGCACGGACCATGGCCACCACAGCCGTCCCTTCGACAGGCAAAAACAGGTTCTCCGTCGGGCAGTGGATCAAAACACTGACCTTTTACGAATTGCTGGTCGGGATGAAAGCCACCTTGAAGCATTTGATCAACTACAAACCGATCACGCTCCAGTACCCCCATGAGAAACGGACGTTGCCGGATAATTATCGAGGCATGCTGGCGTTGCTCCGCTATGACGACGGCACGGAGAAGTGCGTGGGATGCGACTTGTGTGAAGCGGCGTGCCCCTCTCGCGTGATTCGTGTCATCAGCGCAGAGGTTCCCGGAGAACCGACCAAACGCTACTCCAAAGAATATTATATGGACATGACGCGCTGTCTGTTTTGCGGATTGTGCGTCGATGCCTGCCCGGTGGATGCGCTGGGAATGACACGAGAGTTTGAATGGGCCGTGTACGACAAGCGCCAACTGCATCTCAATAAGGAACAGCTGCTCGCCATCGGGGACCGCTCCTATCCCGTCAAAGAGAAGCGGCTGGAATTGCAGCATCCGAATGTGGCCTTCTTCAATGTCGCGTTCAAGCAGGTACCGCAAAAACCGAGTTAGTCCGGTGACGCACAACTGTTGTGC
>DAISKX010000578.1:0-3034 GCA_036820725.1 Nitrospiraceae bacterium | reverse complement strand
ACACCATCTCGAGCTCAATTGGCATTTGGGCTGCACGCCTACACTAGGGGCAGACACATATCAATTGCCGGGGTTCGGCCGACCGTTGTCGCTCTCAGTGGAAGGAGGGAGCTTGTCTCTTCATCAAGGCGCAATGGCGCCGATCAGCGGATGGTGCTCGAAAAGATATGGAACAAAGGAACCAACCACGACCGTGAGGGTGGAGCACTCAGGGCCGCTCCCTCATGAGTTCATGACCCGCCTGCGCATCGGATAGCGATAGTCTTATTGTCTACCTGTTCATGATGGCTCTGCTGCAACCGCAAGTACGCAACTGCGAACGCCCCGCTCACATCTCGCGGGCTCGCACAGACGTAAGACACTGGCCGCTCCCAAGACACGGCCGACTCACCGTCTCGCCGGCGTTCACAAACTTGACGCGCTTTACTCAGCGCGTCGTGAACCTCATTATTCTTCGCGCCGTGGACCTCGCGCCCGTTCACAAACGCGCGTCGTGAACCTTCTTAGTCGTCGCGTCGCGCACCTCTTCATTCATTTCTCAACGAGGCGCCAGCCCATCTTCTGCACGCATCGCTCCGTCGCTTGAAGGATCAATAACTGAATTCCCTGTTGGAGTTTAGGATCCCTGAGAGTGTCATTCTGGCACTTGTTATAATCCTGAGAAAATTGGTCCTTGGGTTTGGTGGGATGAGCCCATTCAGCAGACGCACAGCCGGCCATGATCAGCAGTGGCAAGAGTAGAATCGTGATAGGCAGTCTAGTCATGAGTGCCTCCCATGATCACGTAAAAAGATGGACGGATTATGTCGCGAGAAGATAACCGGCACGGGAGGTGGCGTCAAGTACCGCCGATCGCATCCCCAAGCGTGTTATGGCAAGGGAACGGTAAAGGTCACTT
The DNA here is from genome assembly GCA_036820725.1 of Nitrospiraceae bacterium. Classification (GTDB taxonomy): domain Bacteria; phylum Nitrospirota; class Nitrospiria; order Nitrospirales; family Nitrospiraceae; genus DASSBQ01. Next base: position 2,136 of record DAISKX010000578.1, on the reverse strand, counting down.
CGTTGCCGCGCTCGTTATAGGTGAGATCAGGAAAAAATGCCTGCGCGAGAAAGAGACCCCGGCCATTCGCATCATGTGACGGACAGGGCTCCTCCGCCCGGTTGAGAAGCGTCTTCCATCGGAACCCCCGCCCTTCATCCAACACCGTGTACCGTATGGCGCGCGTCCCCTTGTCGTAATATGCAAGGACGGTCACTCTCCGTTTGGCGAAACGCGGATCGCGTCGGCGTGCCAGAATGAGCTGTTCATAGCGCTCATCCGCCAACGCCTCCTGCTTCTCTTGGTAGAAGATTTCGAGGCTGCCGTGTTCCACCGCATTGACGACGAGTTCGATCAGCGTCGCTCGAAGATGGAGTCGTTGTGTTTCGGGTAGCATCATGGCGGTGCCCTGGATCAGCCAGGATACACTATTCTCCGCAGAAGCCAGATCGGTCCCGATGGTCAGCCGATACTCAAGCTGCTCGATACCCGGCGCATCGTCCACGGTTCTGGGAATCGCCTGCAGGGCGCGGTCGAGCGACCCTCCAAGTTCCTCCCCGATCAGAGGTTTATGTAGATAATCCACGGCGCCGGCCCGCAGCGCTTCGAGAACAGTGACCTCGTTCCCCTCCTCCGCCATCAGAATGATCGAACAGAACGGGTATCGCGTGCGAATATGCCGGATCAAATGCAATCCCGACATGTCGGGCATAAACAAGTCGGTGAGGACGACATCGGGAACCGTCATCTCAAGGGTCGTGGTGGCGATGCCGGGATCGGGGGCGGTAATGACCGACAGGCCTTTTCCTTTTGCCTGTTCGAGCGCCAGCGCCTGGGTATCGTGACAATTGTCCACCACCAGAAGGGTTTTGGATGTGTTTGTCGGGATCATGAGGGAAATCCTTTCTTGATCAGCTCTCGCAATGCATGTACGAGGCGGGCCAGTTCGCTCTCCACGGCCCGCACCGCCGCTGCCGCTTCGCCCATAGCGCCCTGACGGCCAAGATGTTCCAACCGGTGCGTGGCTTCATACAGCGCAGCGGCGTGAAATTGCATGACCGATCCTTTCAGGCGATGAGCCTGCTGCGTCAATTCTTGAGCATTCCCCTGTGCGAATGCATCTCGAATGGCCGCCATATCGTCCGTCGCCTGTAGGATGAATATGTCGGCAAGCGTGACAAACAAGTCGCGATCTCCATCGATGCGCTCGAGGGCGGCCGTCAGATCAAAAACGGTTTCAGCCTGCACAGGTGTCTCCAGATGGGCAAGAGAGCGGCATGCAGATTTCTAAGCCGAGCAGTGCGACGTCGTCAGGAAAGTGGTCGGATTCATGCCATCGCCGCGCCACCTCGATGGTGTGATCGATGCAGCCGGCCAAGTCCATGGTCCGGCTGGATTGCAACATGTCCTGCAATCTGGGCCGACCCCACAACTCACCATTCGGCGCCGGCGCTTCGTAGATTCCATCGCTGAACAAGAACACACGATCAGATGGGTGAAGGTCGATGACCTGGCTCACAAAAGTGGCCTGCGGATCAAACCCCAAAGGAAATGATTCGGTTGTCAGCCATTGTGGGGGTCCTTTAGCTCGTTGCACGAGCGCCCCACCATGTCCCGCTGCGGCGTAGGACAGGGTCCATGTCGACAGATCGATATGCCCCACCCAGAGGGTGAAATAGTCACCGTCCGGACTTAACGGGAAGCGACGGTTGGTTTCTGTAATAATCGCACCAGGATCATACGAACCGATGAGCTTGGCCAAATTTTCCTCGCGCAGAAAACTCATCAGTCCGACGGCGCGCAAGGCGGCGGCCACGCCGTGCCCGGATGCGTCCAGAATATAGAGGCCGAGGGCATTCGATCCCCATTGACACACCTGAAATAGGTCACCACCAAGCGTCAACGAGGGATGATAAGCCCACGCCATATTTGTACCCGGTACCGGCGCCCCCTTCATCGGCAGCAAGGAAGAGACGAAATCTGCCGCTGATTGAAGCTCCAGCTCCAGTTCAAGCTGCTTGGAGGATAGGAGTTGGTTGGAACGGTCCAGATCGTCCCGGGTCCGCTCGATTTCCCGCACGAGTGCGTTGGCACGCAGGTTGGCTTGCACGCGGGCCATGACTTCCTGGCGGCTGGCCGCTTTGCTGAGGAAGTCGT
>DAISKX010000577.1:0-3035 GCA_036820725.1 Nitrospiraceae bacterium | reverse complement strand
CATTTCCTTGAGATCGAAGGTCCCGCCCATCATCAGAATGGTATCCAACACCTTGGCCAGGATCAGCGAATCAATGATATGGCCTTGTAGAACGACGGTTTCTTGAGCGGAAGACATGGCGCCTACCTCAGATAACGGCCTTTCCCACTCGACACTCGTGGACGATAGAGTTCAGATCCTCCGTCCCGTCCCGCATCAGCAGGCGGCCCTTATTATTGTACCACCGGGTCGATGGGAGGAATCGGGACTATTCAGGGAGTTTCATGAGTTCCCGCAGGATGCTTGTAGCGTAGGCGCCGGGAGGCAAGGAGAAGGACAGGGAGAGGGTGCTCTGATCGAGAGACCAAGCCACATCGTCCAATCTGACGCGAAATGCCCGTCGTTCTCCGCGAAACCCGCATTCTGCCCCGGCCTCGCTCAAGCTCTCCGGCGTCGCCCCGCAGTTCGACACAACGGCACGTTCGATTGCACCAGGCTCCCCGGAGGCCCATGGGGCACGTGACCCGAACAGAATTCCGGTCGGGCTGATCTCGAATCGGTTGGCACGAGGCTGCTCGATGGCAGGATCGGTCACCTGGAAACAGGCCCCGTTCTCATGCTTCATAGCCCAATCACCCAGCAACACAGAGTCAATCCGGTCAATGCGGTTGCCCAGGAGTCTGTTGAAAATGTATGACTGGTAGGCATGCAGGTACCAGATGCGCTGTGATTTTCCCATTCTGTTTCGCCGCACAGGGTCGGTCAACAATTGAGCACCTGTTTGGTAGTTCAGACCCCGTCGCCCCTGACGCTGCGGGCCGAAGTAGTTCGGGACCCCGCGGCACTGGAGCTCCCTCAGCACCTCAGGAACCGTGGTTGCGGCATCCGAAGAAACATCGCGTACTTTCAGATGGAACGTGTTGCCTGCATGATGACCTTTCCGCAACCGATTCCTGTGTCGCCCGAGAATATCCATCGACAGCAGCTGTTCGTCGATACGTATGCGCGACAATTTGTCCTCTGGGATCCCATGAAGAGACACCATTTGGGTCGTCACCGCCTGTGCATCCTTTAGGCCGGCCACGCCGATAGCTTTCACTTTCACACCAAGCACCGACGACAAACGCAACACCAGGTCCGGTGTAGACAACCCGCGTTTGGTGATCCGCACGTACAGGTGCTCTCCATCCCCGCAGGGAAGGTAGAGGGGTCGCTCTTCGACTCGGAAATCCTCCGGACTGACCTTAATGCGTCCGCCAATACCGGTCACACCGGAGGTGAGAAACGGCTGTCCTTCTGCTGCGACCATTTGCAAATTCATATGGCTGTATTCATTCCCAACAGAAGATTGTTTGCACGAGAAACGTGGTAGCCACGAGTGCCCATGGTATACTGTGACCCGTAGTCGTTGTCGGTCCCATCCCGACAGATCAACGCACCATGGTTCGCACACATTACAACATCTTGAGGCTGGGCCTATTGGCTGTCGCAGTGGCGTCTGCGACCGTCGCGTCCCGATCCTTGGCAAGTCCTCACGATTTCCTCGATGTCTTTGCTCAATTTACCCAACATATCCGGCACCAGACGGACTCCGATAAGGAAGCCTTCTCGAAAGCCAGCCAGTGCATGAATTGGTTCTATCGCCGCCAACACCAGAAGCCGGCCCCTGCGCCCGTCCAAGGCGTCGCATGGAACAACCCCGGTCAATATCGCTCCAGCCTGACTCAATCGTCATCCGAATGTGACACCAAGTATCCCGGCGGACTGGACACGGTCCGCAAGGACTTTCAACAAACACAGAGTTCCTTGTCGGTCAGTCTGACATTTTATGAGTTTGCGCTTGTCGGGGACAAGGACGACAACAATACCTACAGCGCGAACGAACTGCAGGATATTCTGCATGCACTTGAGCTGCCGGCTGATACGGCACAGGGTACGGCGGCCCATCTCAAATCCCTCACCGGCATCTTCGATTCGATCCACACCACGCAAGGCATGGAAGCATTGATGAAGAGTATGGGAACCCTGTATGAGCAAGGTTACCGTTTTACATCCAGCGACAAGGCCAACCTGGACCGGCTCATGAAATGATCGCCCGAATTGTCCGTTGGCAAGAATGGGCGCGGATATGGATCGGGCACTGGCTGAGCCGTCCCTTTCACTTCCTGTTCAATCTCATCCCCCATTTCCATTTCGGCCTCTCGCGACTGAGGGTCTCTCATTTAACCTGCTCTCATCCAGCCATGGCCGGACGACGGGCGGTGCAATTGAGCGACCTCCATCTGGATCGCTATCTCCCGCGCCATGATGAGGTCGTGCGGACTGTAGAAGCAACCCGCCCGGACTGGATCTTCATCACGGGAGACCTATTGAATGTCCGGGATGGACTCCCCCATCTCATCCATTTTCTGTCGCAATTGCGACAAGTGGCTCCCGTGTTTGTGATTCTCGGCAACCACGATCACTACAGCGGCGTCCGTATCGATGAGTTCGCTGAACTCTTCGATCGGCACAAGATCAGCTTGCTCATCAATCAGGCGACCTTTATCCCGCTGTCATCCGGAGAGCTGGCCCTTGTGGGAACCGATGATCCTTCGTTACACCGGGCCGATCTCCGCTGCATTCCTCCACATCGACCCAATCGGTTTACGTTACTGCTCGCCCATGCTCCCAATATCCTTGATCAATTGAATGACCAACACCACATCGATCTCATCCTTTGCGGGCATAGCCATGCCGGCCAATGCCACATCCCGTTTGTTCCGACATTCTGGCTGCCTCCCGGCTGCAATGGGAGACTCCACGGCCTGTACGAGTTGAACGGCCACCGCTTGTACGTCAACCGTGGACTTGGCTGGTCCGCACTTCCCGTCCGATGGAATTGTGAACCGGAGCTGTTGGTGATTGAGTGGACGGCATGACCTTCGCGGCTGTGTTCCAGTCATCCGGCTCACCTGGATCTAGCCCGCATTATTCATGAGGTCCACGGCGCGAAGAATAATGAGGTTCACGACGTGCAGAATAATGCACGTCAAGTTTGTGAACGGGCGCGAGCC
>DAISKX010000576.1:0-3039 GCA_036820725.1 Nitrospiraceae bacterium | reverse complement strand
CGTCAGCACCGGCTGGTACCTGGCCGCCTGGTGCCGTCTTCGCCAGGCGCCCCGTGGCTTTGGCGAATGGCGGACCTGCCGGGGATTCACGACCGCCACTGGCAACGCAGCTGCAGCCAGCTCACTGGCGACGTGAACTTCCAAGTTCCCCGTGGCTTCCAAGACGATCAACGTCGGCCGCACGCGGCCGAGCCGCCGGACCAACTGCGCAATCCCTCCTGCCGTATGGGGCACCGTCCACCGGGCATCGGTAGGACGGCCCGCGACATCCAACTGCGCCTTGGCCACATCAATGCCAATATAGAGAGGGGTAGACATAAGGACCTCCATGATGACCCGATCTTGCACCATGCGGGCTTTCAGAGCCCCTGCGACTGTTCGGGTTGCGGAGTAAGAGGACAGGACGCGCCATGCTTTATTCCGGTTTTGATGAAACCTGAGCACACTCGGGCTATCGCTGTCCTGATAATCAACGAAGGTTAACATACAAGAGTCTCAACTCTAAGAAGGATTAGGCGACGCCGCGCATGGCGAAGATGGTGCCGCCGACGGCCAGCTTCTTTCCAGGACCTGTACCGATCGGTGAAGGCGATCGGCACTGCTTCCTAGCACTTCCTTCATGAGAATCGCCACCTCGGCTGGAGAAATACGAGATATCGGAGCTAAATACCGTTTTTGCGTCATCACTTTCTCTGTGGGATCTCGTGGTTCATAGTAGCCGCGTAATTCCGCTTCCGTGTCTGCTAAGCGCAAGCGTTCCGTCCACTGGTCTGTCTTATTCGATGGTATACCCGGTGATTGTTGTCTGGAGCGTGTCGTTTCGAGTTGAGTCCATACGGCCCACCCGACAAAGACTGCCCATGTCTCATTCAGCGCCTCCCAAGATTCCACCTGATCCAAAAATCGCTCTTCAATATACCCTTTTTTCTGCGGGATGGGAGTAATCCACACGTGTTCGTAACGACAGCGTTGCTGGTCACGAGCGAATGCCATGAGCGCATCCTTAGGCACGTGGGGAGGTTCCTGTGACGATCCGGTCGTGAGATAGTCCATGAAAGCATGAAATAGCTCATGATAAAGCGTTTGAAGATCTTTATTGGTCAAGTCGCGCAGCGATCGCAATGCTCCACCTGCCGCGTTGAACGAGAGCGCCCGATTGAGGACCATACGGTGGTCCTCCGGATGATATTCTGCCGCAAACGTCCGGAGATCATCGAACTCAAAACGGACAAAACCGGCCGGAACCTCCTCAATGAATTTAGTAGGCAACTTTAAGGCTTTCGCATCCGTGATGAGCTTTTGCCAGATTGGTTGCGTAGCATGAACACCCTCGCCGGCAATCGCGAGAGCGAATCCTGCCAGGATCAGGTCACCGAGATGCCAGATCATGATACAAAGGATGGCCAATCGCATGACCGAGCGTGATCCATCATTACTAAGGCAACTGTTGTCAGAGAAGAGTATAGATTCCCCCGCCTTTACAGGCGTGGGAATCTCAGAATTCAAGCTGCGCTTGTCCCGCGTCTTCCTGACCTTGCTTGGCGACGTACCGCCGAATGATCTCTTCCGTGATTCCCACCGTGGACACAAAGTAGCCCTTTGACCAGATTCCGCCGCGATCCCAGTCCACCTTGTCCAAGAATCGAAATTTCTCTCGCAGCGCGCGGATCGTATTCTTTTTGATCGTCTCCACCGCAAACCTGACGCCGTATTTCGGCGGGATCACCATGTGCACATGCACATGATCCTTGTCGATTCCGATCTCGGTGAAATGCCAATCGGGATAGTACTTCTGCACTTCCCGTAATTTGAGCCGTAAAGACTTGGCCACTCCCTCGACAAGGATTCTGCGGCGGAATCTGGTCACCCACACGACGTGGTACTGCGTCTTGTAGACGGTGTGAGCAGCCTTGTGCAGTTTCACGCATTGCAGTCTACCGGAAGCCGCGGGACCTTGCTCACACCTCCGCCTTTACAGGCGGGGACCTCCCGCTGGATTAGACCGGCACATGGTGAAGATCGCCAAGATCGCGCAGGGCCGCGCATCATCCGTAGCGGTCCCCGTCGAAACCCCAATCATAGGTCCGTCCCTCCTCGATTAATGCCAACGTCTCGAAGAGGCGCGCCGGAACGGGATCGAGAAAGCGGGTGGGTCTTGCTAGCAACATACCCGAGCTTTTGTCGAACACATTCATGGGGTAGGTCAGGTATAAATGCCGTTTAGCTCTTGTCACTGCAACGTAAAACAAGCGGCGTTCTTCTTCCAACTCCTCATCTGTGGTGAACGAATACAGCGAGGGGAACTTCCCATCGAGTACCCAAATCACGAAGACGCATTGCCACTCCAATCCTTTGGCTGAATGAATGGTCGAAAGGACCAATTGTTCATCGTCCCGATCTGGTGCTTCAACATCCACCGCGCTTTCATTCGGCGGCTCAAGAGCCAAATCGGTCAGGAACTCACCTAAGCTGTGATAGCTTTCTGCCATCGTATGAAGATGCTCCAGATCCCGAATACGTTTGGGATAGTCGTCATGCTGATCCTTGAGAATCGGCACATAGTATTCATACATCCGATCAACCAGATTCGCAGGACGCAGATCGTCGGCACTCGCCACGTTTTCCAGGACGGTGGCCATCTCTTTGAGGGCTGCACCCGACCGCCCGCTACACGACCGCAGGACATGGAAAGGCTGATCCGCCTTCAGCAACCCCATGAGAAGATCCTGCGCTTTTTTCGGTCCCACGCCCTCAACCAACATCAAAATCCGATGCCAGCTCACCGCATCCTGGGGATTATGAATGACCCGCAAATAGGCCAGGAGGTCTTTCACGTGCGCGGCCTCGATGAATTTAATGCCTCCTCGCTTCACAAACGGTAAGCCCCTGCGCGACAATTCGATCTCTAAATCAAATGAATGAAAGCTGGAACGGAACAGCACGGCCATGTCATCGAGCGGAATTCCTTCCTCCCGTAATTCCAGGATTTTCTGGGCGACGAATCGGGATTGAGCATTTTCCCCGGCTGCTTCAACGACA